>DAMCRY010000015.1:0-24080 GCA_032115075.1 Massilia sp. | reverse complement strand
TCGAGACTTCTTCGCCCCATTCGCACAAGTGGTCAACCAATTGTTCCTTGGACACCAGGCGGCCGGTGCGTGCCAGCAGCACTTCGAGCAGGCCGAGCTCGCGCGCCGAGAGGTCGAGCATCTGGTCGTTGATGTAGGCGCTGCGGCCGACCTGGTCGTAGACCAGCGGGCCGTGCTTGACCACCGTGGGGCCGCCGCCGGCGCCGCGGCGGGTGAGGGCGCGCACCCGCGCCTCCAGCTCGGACAGCGCGAAGGGCTTGGCCATGTAGTCGTCGGCGCCCAGGTCCAGGCCCTCGACGCGCTGCTCGACCGAATCGGCGGCGGTGAGGATCAGCACCGGCAGCAGCGAGGAACGGGCGCGCAGCCGGCGCAGCACTTCCAGCCCGGACAGCTTGGGCAGGCCGAGGTCGAGGATCAGGAGGTCGAACTCCTGGGTGGACAGGGCCGTATCGGCATCCTGGCCGTTCTTGACGCAATCGATGGCGTAGCCGGACTGGCGCAGCGACCGCGTTAATCCATCGGCAAGTACGCTATCATCTTCGGCGAGCAGAATTCGCATGGGAACCACCTTGGTAAAACGTTAAACCTTCGAAGGCCCTATTGTGTTTGATTTATCGCAACAATGCGAGCCTCGCCGACACAACACACCGGCTTTTTTCGCTTGCACAAACTACTGGATTTATATACAGTAGTGACTTGATTTCGCTTGTTAGAACCACTGGATTTTTATACAGTAGTGCTCTTGATCTTGCGCGGTAGCGACCCTACCTTGCCTACTCCACAGCTGAAAGTACACCATGGACGACAAAAAAACCGCAGTAAACGCCGCTGAAAAGGGCAAGGCACTGGCAGCCGCCCTGGCGCAAATCGAAAAGCAGTTCGGCAAGGGCTCGGTGATGCGCATGGATACCAGCGCACCGGTCGAGGAAGTGCAGACTGTTTCCACCGGCTCGCTGGGCCTGGACATCGCGCTCGGCGTCGGTGGCCTGCCGCGCGGCCGTATCGTCGAAATCTACGGTCCGGAGTCGTCGGGTAAAACCACCCTGACCCTGCAGACCATCGCCCAGATGCAAAAGCTCGGCGGCACCTGCGCCTTCATCGACGCCGAGCACGCGCTCGACGTGACCTACGCGCAAAAGCTGGGCATCAACCTGGGCGACCTGCTGATCTCGCAGCCGGACACCGGCGAACAGGCCCTGGAAATCACCGACGCGCTGGTGCGTTCGGGTTCGGTCGACCTCGTGGTCATCGACTCGGTGGCGGCGCTGACCCCGCGCGCCGAGATCGAAGGCGACATGGGCGACTCGCTGCCGGGCCTGCAGGCGCGACTGATGTCGCAGGCGCTGCGCAAGCTGACCGGCTCGATCAACCGCACCAATACCCTGGTGATCTTCATTAACCAGATCCGCATGAAGATCGGCGTGATGTTCGGCAGCCCGGAAACCACGACCGGCGGTAACGCGCTGAAGTTCTACGCCTCGGTGCGCATGGACATCCGCCGTACCGGCTCGATCAAGTCGGGCGACGAGGTGATCGGTAACGAAACCAAGGTCAAGGTCGTCAAGAACAAGATCGCGCCGCCGTTCAAGGAAGCCCACTTCGACATCCTGTACGGAGAAGGCACCTCGCGCGAAGGCGAAATCCTGGACCTGGGCGCCGACAACAAGATCGTCGAGAAATCGGGTTCCTGGTACAGCTACAACGGCGAGCGTATCGGCCAGGGCAAGGACAATGCCCGCATGTTCCTGAAAGAGCGTCCGGCACTGGCACGCGAAATCGAGAACAAGGTCCGTGCCGCCCTGGGCGTGCGCGAACTGCCGCCGGTCGCGGCCGACGATGCAAGCAAGGACGGCGGCAAGCCGAAGCTGCAGGCAGTCGGCGAGTAATCGCCCGGTCGTCGCAAGTCGTTGCAAGTATCAGTAGCCAGTAACAGATGCCAGCACCCCAGCTCAGCCTGAAAGGACGCGCGCTTCGTTTCCTGTCGATGCGCGAACACAGCCGGCTCGAGCTGGGGCGCAAGCTGGCCCGTTATGCCGAGGAGGGCGATGACGTGGAAGCCCTCCTGGATTTCCTTGAGAAGAACAACTGGCTGTCGCAGGAACGTTTTGCCGAGTCCCTGGTCCACAGGAAGGCAGGCCGTTTCGGCAACAGCCGCGTGATGGCCGAGCTGCAAAGCCATGGCATCACGGGCGAAGCGCTGGCCGAGATCAAGGCCGAGCTCGCCGATAGCGAAACGGTGCGCGCCAGGGAAGTCTGGCAGCGCAAGTTCGGCACCGTCGCCGTCGATGCGGCCGAGCGTGCCAAGCAGATGCGGTTCCTGCTGCAGCGTGGCTTCTCCCAACGCGCTGCCCGGATCGCCATGCAGGGCGCTCCCGACGACGACGAGCTGTAGGCAGGTATGATGTTCGCCTGCTGACCTGACGAGTTGGCCTGGCCCCAGGTTTGCTCCGACGATATGCCAGGCGCGGCCGCAAGCCTGCCGTATCACCCGTCAGACGCATCACCGCAGTACGTTGTATCAGCTTGTATTATCGGCTTGTATTCATGGCACTCCTGTTCAGGAAGTGCTGCTCCGGCGCCAGCGTGGAGCGTCATCCCCGATATGCCCCGGCATATTCCTCAACGGGCGATGGCGCTGCACGCTGGCGCTGTGCGTTTACGTCCATCTCACGGCCCCGTTATAGGCCCGTTTCACCCGTGCGCGCCCGAACCTGTCCAGGAATATCGTCCGCACCCGCCACGACAAGGACGGCATCCAGCAGCGTCATCTTCACAGCAGGCAATTGGTCCTGCCAAAAGGTAAATCCGTCCAGCCGCTTGCAAGCTTGACCACTCGGCAATAAATCCAGCCCCTCGACGCTGCAACGCGGCAAAAACGCCTCTGCTGCAGTGCAACCGGCTACGCCCTGTGCTAAACTTTCACGGTTTAAGCAGCGCCGCATGAGCGGTTGTTGTCGTAGAAGCTACGGCAACGTGCATGACGCACACTGGCTGCACCACTAACCGCCGCGCAAGCGGCATTGGTTTTTATGCCCCTGTCTCCTCCCGTATCGCGCTCGCTCCGGCATACGCGCGCCATTACCGTCGAAGCCTTTGCGCGCGACGATGGCCTGTGGGATCTGGACGCCAGTATCCGCGACGTCAAAACCCGTGACATCCTGCTCCCTTCCGGCGCCCGTCCGGGCGGCACGCCGGTGCACGACCTCAAGCTGCGCGTCACCATCGACCGCGACCTGACCATCGTGGACGCCGAAGCCGCGTCCGATTCCGTTCCGTATCCCGGTTTCTGTGAGACGATTGGCCCTGCCTACAAAAAGCTGGTCGGCCTGTCGCTGATGAACCATTTCCGGCTGCACCTGAAAGACCGCCTCTCCGGCGTGCTCGGCTGCACCCACCTGACCGAATTGGCCCAGGTGCTGCCCACGGCAGCGCTGCAGGCCTTTGCCGACGACGAGTTCGACACCCGCGGCACCGACGCGCATGTCAATCCCGGCTCGGCCGAACGGCCCTTCGAGCTCGACCGTTGCCATGCGCTGCGCAGCGACGGACCGGCCGTGGCCACCTACTATCCCCGCTGGTCGATCAAAGCCGTGTCGGGTTAGGATTCGATGTTTGTCGATATTGTCATTTTGTAGTTCAACCGTATTTCTCATTCAGTACATAGAAAAGAAGGGAAGCCAGCATGAAAATCCATGAGTATCAGGGCAAAGAGATCCTCCGAAAGTTCGGAGTGACCGTTCCGCGCGGCATTCCGTGCATGAGCGTGGAAGAGGCCGTCAAGGCCGCTGAAGAGCTGGGCGGCCCGGTCTGGGTCGTCAAGGCGCAGATCCACGCCGGCGGCCGCGGTAAAGGCGGCGGCGTCAAGGTTGCCAAGTCGCTGGAACAGGTCAAGGAATACGCCGACCAGATCATGGGCATGCAACTGGTGACCCACCAGACCAGCCCGGAAGGCCAGAAAGTCCGCCGCCTGCTGATCGAAGAAGGCGCCGACATCAAGAAGGAACTGTACGTGTCGCTGGTCACCGACCGCGTCACCCAGAAGGTCGTGCTGATGGCCTCGTCGGAAGGCGGCATGGACATCGAAGAAGTCGCGCACAGCAACCCGGAAAAGATCCACAACGTCGTGATCGAACCGTCGATCGGCCTGACCGACGAGCAGGCTGACGACATCGCCCGCAAGATCGGCGTGCCGGAAGAATCCGTCGTCGACGCGCGCACCAACCTGCAGGGCCTGTACAAAGCCTACTGGGAAACCGACGCCTCGCTGGCCGAAATCAACCCGCTGATCCTGACCGGCTCGGGCAAGGTCATCGCCCTGGACGCCAAGTTCAACTTCGACTCGAACGCCCTGTTCCGTCACCCGGAAATCGTCGCCTACCGCGACCTGGACGAAGAAGATCCGGCTGAAGTCGAAGCATCGAAGTTCGACCTGGCTTACATCTCGCTCGACGGCAACATCGGCTGCCTGGTGAACGGCGCCGGCCTGGCCATGGCAACCATGGACACCATCAAGCTGTTCGGCGGCGAGCCGGCCAACTTCCTCGACGTCGGCGGTGGCGCGACTGCAGAGAAAGTGACCGAAGCATTCAAGATCATGCTGAAGAACCCGGGCCTGAAGGCCATCCTGGTCAACATCTTCGGGGGCATCATGCGCTGCGACGTGATCGCCGAAGGCGTCATCACCGCATCGAAGGCTGTCTCGCTGCAAGTGCCGCTGGTCGTCCGCATGAAGGGCACCAACGAAGACCTGGGCAAGAAGATGCTGGCCGATTCGGGCCTGCCGATCATCTCCGCCGACACCATGGAAGACGCAGCGAAGCAGGTCGTTGCCGCTGCCGCTGGCCAAGCCTAATTCGCGAAGGAAATAAAAATGTCGATTCTGATTAACAAAGACACCAAAGTCATCACCCAAGGTATCACCGGCAAGACCGGTCAGTTCCACACCCGCATGTGCCGCGACTACGCGAACGGCCGTGAAGCCTTCGTGGCAGGCGTGAACCCGAAGAAAGCTGGCGAAGACTTCGAAGGTATCCCGATCTACGCTTCGGTCAAGGAAGCCAAGTCGGAAACCGGCGCCACCGTCTCGGTGATCTACGTTCCGCCGGCAGGCGCAGCCGCCGCGATCTGGGAAGCCGTCGAAGCCGAACTCGACCTGGCAATCTGCATCACCGAAGGCATCCCCGTCCGTGACATGATGGAAGTCAAGGACCGCATGGCCAAGGCCGGTTCCAAGACCCTGCTGCTGGGCCCGAACTGCCCAGGCCTGATCACCCCGGACGAGATCAAGATCGGCATCATGCCGGGTCACATCCACAAGAAGGGCCGTATCGGCGTCGTGTCGCGCTCGGGCACCCTGACCTATGAAGCAGTCGGCCAGCTGACCGCCCTGGGCCTGGGTCAGTCGTCGGCAGTCGGCATCGGCGGCGACCCGATCAACGGTCTGAAGCACATCGACGTGATGCGCATGTTCAACGACGATCCTGATACCGACGCGGTCATCATGATCGGCGAGATCGGCGGTCCGGACGAGGCAAATGCTGCTCACTGGATCAAGGACAACATGAAGAAGCCGGTCGTCGGCTTCATCGCTGGCGTCACCGCGCCTCCGGGCAAGCGCATGGGCCACGCCGGCGCGCTGATCTCGGGCGGCGCCGACACCGCGCAAGCCAAGCTGGAAATCATGGAAGCCTGCGGCATCAAGGTTACCAAGAACCCGTCGGAAATGGCTCGCCTGCTGAAGGCCATGCTGTAATCCGAAGACTGTAAGGTCGACGAAAACGGGGAGCGCAAGCTCCCCGTTTTTTTTGTCTCTTCAAGTTTTGTCAAAAGCGATCTGTAGTGACAAAAATTGCCCTGCGGAACTGACAGATTTTGTCACCACGTGCGCCATTTTTTGTCCGCGCACAGGATTTTGTTAGCTCGGCATTAATAAAATCGACGTTTCCTACCGTTTTTCGGGCTGGCACGCCGATTGCATATAGGAAAGCGTAGCAGCAGAGCGGCACAAGACAACCGTAGCACTTTCGACATACAACCCTGGAGAGATGAAATGAACTTCAAGCAAATGCAAACCAAAAAAGCCGAAGGCGGCTTCACCCTGATCGAACTGATGATCGTCGTCGCGATCATCGGTATCCTGGCAGCTGTCGCAATCCCGGCTTACAGCGACTACACCGCGAAGGCAAAAGTCAGCGAAGCAGCATCGATCTCGTCGCCGGCCCGCCTGGCGATCGCACAGGCTTTCAATGAAGGCTCGCTGTCCGCCACCACCACCAACTCCACCCTCGGCCTGCCGACCAATACCTCGATCACCAGCAAGTACGTCACCTCGGTGACCGCCGTTGGTACCTCGGCCACGGCCGGCACCGTCACTGTCGTGATGAAGGACACCAACAACACCGCTATCGACGGCAAGAACGTCGTGTACACCATCAGCTGTGTCGAAGGCGCGCAATGCACCACCGCTTATCCGACGACGCCTGGTGCCAACGATGTGCCGGCAAAGTACCTGCCGAAGCTGTAATACTCTGTACCGTCATGCCAGCGCGGCATGATGATCACAGTGCGAGGCTGGATTCATAGACCCTCGCGCCAGACAGCCCGCTTCATAGCGGGCTGTTTGCATTCCGGCTTACTTCGCTGGCTGGCCTTTTAGGTGACGATCCAGCCAGTTGATCACCGTGTGGTGCCACTGCACCGAGTTCGCCGGCTTCAGCACCCAGTGGTTCTCGTCCGGGAACACCAGGAACTGGCTCTCGATGCCCTTGCGCTGCAGCGCCGTGAAGGTGCCCAGCGCCTGCGCGGTCGGGATCCGGAAGTCGAGGTCGCCCTGGATCACCAGCATCGGCGTCTTCCACTTGTTCACGTGGTGGACCGGGTTGAATTTCTCGTGGTTCTCCGGCACCGCGAAGTAGGCGCCGCCGTTCTCCCAGTCCGTGAACCACTGTTCCTCGGTCGAATAGGCCATGCCGCGGCTGTCGAACACGCCGTCATGGTTGACCAGGCAGCGGAAGCCGTCGTTCCAGTTCCCCGCGATCCAGTTCATCATGTAGCCGCCGTAGGAGGCGCCCAGTGCGCAGCTGCGTCCGCGGTCCAGCCACGGGAACTTCTGCACCGCCGCATCCAGCCCCTTGCGCAGGTCTTCCAGCGGCTTGCCGCCCCAGTCGCCGCTGATCGAGTCCGTGAACTTCTGGCCATAGCCGGTCGAGCCGTGGAAGTCGATGAAGACGGTGGCGTAGCCGGCGCCGGCGTACACCTGCGGATTCCAGCGGTAGCTCCAGCCATTGCCGAAACTGCCCTGCGGTCCGCCGTGCACCAGGAAGGCGATCGGGTACTTCTTGCCCGGCTCGGCGTTCCATGGCTTCATCACGTGGCCGTAGACGGTCTCGCCGTTGGCGCCGGCAAAGGTGAATTGCTCGTACTGGCCCCAGCGCACGTCGGCCAGGCGCTCGGCGTTCAGGTTGGTTAATTGTGCCGGCGCATTTGATTTCGCGCCGAGCTTGATGGAGAACAGCTGGGCACCGGATGCCAGGTTGGCATGCGTGTAGGCTACCGTGTCGCGGCGCACGTCGAAGGCGCCGACCGCGCCCTTGTCGGTCAGCGGGGTGACCTTGCCGTCGCCGCTGCCTCCAATGTCAATCGAGAACAGGCGGTGCTGGCCCAGGTCTTCGGCGTCGACGATCAGCGCCTTGCCGTCGGCGCGCCACTGCAGGCTGCCGGCCGAGCGGTCCCAGTCGGCCGCCAGCTTGCGCTTCTGGCCGCTGGCCACGTCCATCAGCATGATCTGGTAACGGTCGGCCTCGAAGCCGGGACGCGCCATCGCCAGGTAGGCGAGGGTGCGGCCGTCCGGGGAAAACACGCCCTTGGTGTCCCAGGCCTGGTTGTCGGCCGTCAGGTTGCGTGGCGCGGCGCCGCCCGCGGCCGGCATGGTGTACAGGTCGAAGTTGGTCGACCACGCTTCGGTCTTGCCGGCGATGCGCGCCGCGAACACGATGCTCTTGCCGTCCGGGCTGAAGCGGAACTCCTCGCGGTCGCCGAAGGGCTTCGAGGGTACGTCGCCGTCGAGCGAACCGGACAGGCTGACGGGTGCGCTGCTCACCTTGCCGCTCGCGTCCAGCGGCGCCGAGAACAGCACGTTGTTGCGGTGGTCGCTCCAGGTATCCCAGTGGCGCACGAACAGGCGGTCGTACAGCTTGCCGGTGGCCTTGTCCTTCTCCTTCGCATCGAGCCGGGCCTTGGTGCAGGCGAGGTCGGCGCAGTCACGGAACACCGACAGGCTCAGCGCCAGGCGGTCGCCGGCCGGCGAAACGCGGAAGCTCTCGACGTCGAGCGGCAGGCTGGTGACCTGGACCGGTTCGCCGGCGGGCTTGCCACCATTCAGCGGCAGGCGCCACACCTGCGAGGAACCCGAGCGGGTCGACAGGAAGTAGACGGCGTCGCCGGAGGGCGACCAGTCCGGCTCGGTGCTGCTCGAAGCGTGGTTCGTCAGGCGTTGCGGGGCGGCCTTGGCGGCGCCCAGGTCGACCATCCAGAGTTCGGTATGGCCGCGGTTCTTGGCCATGTCGGTGCTGCGCACGGTGTAGACGACGCGGCCCGCGTCAGGCGACACGGCCGGGCTGCCCACCCGCTCCATCTTCACCAGGTCTTCCACGGTGAAGCCGCGCGGCGCGGCCATCGCGGTGGTGGCGGCCAGGGTCGCGGCGGCGATCGGCAGCACGGGCAGCAAATTCAATAAACGAAATCTCATTCTCCATCCTCGTGATCATGTCGGCGCACGGCGGACGCCTTGCGCGCAAGGCAGCAATTTACCATGTGACATATGCACCACGGGGAAGGGGGCGATTTCCGGCCGAGGCCGGCCCGGGACGACCGCCTAGACGATCTTCATGCGGTCGGCCAGCAGCACCTCATAGGTCATGTTCTGCAGCAGCGTGTAGTGCAGGGGATCGAGCGCCACGAACTGGATGCCGTAGCTGAACACCTGCTGGCCGTCGCCGGCGGCCTGGACCGCGGTGCGGTTGCGGACGATGGCGCGGGTGGCGATGTCCACCGGATGGCTGCCGGACGGTTGCGCGGTGAAATCGAGCGTGACTTCCTCGCCGTCGGGCGGCAGCGGATAGTGCGAATGCAGCCGCACGCCGGTGACCGAGACGTCGACGATGGAACAGTCGACCGGCCGCGCGTCGACCCCAAGCGCGGTGATCCGCGCGGGAATGTCGGCCTTGACCCGCACCGCGCCGCGCAGGCTGGTGCCCTGGATCGCGGTGGGAAAGGACAGGTGCACGTAGAACAGGGGCCGCGCGAAGACGCGTTCCACCGTGCAGGCGAAGGAGCAGACGTTCACGCCCGAAAATACCCGGATCGTGACCCGCTCGCCGTCGGCAAGTGCGATCGGCGCGCCGTTTTCCATCGGGATCTTGACGATGATGTACTCGTCCTTGACGTAGCCGATGAGCGTGGAAAAGTGCTGCACAGGCCTGACACGCCGATGCGTAATGAACTGCAACCGGACACCGACCTGCAAGTTCATTGCCTCGAACTCGAATTCCTGGGTTGTGAGCTCGTGCACTTGACTGATATTCATGAAACTGGCGTTGAATCGCCGGCGGAAGATACAAAGCCGGGATGATAGCAGGAAGAAAGTGGCTGAACTATTACGGAATGTAACGCTGGATGGTTGTCGCCTGGTTCATACGGTGCGGATTTCTCCGGCGGGGGCAGCGCATCTTGAGGATGTTGACCCGGTCTGGGCACTGCCGTATTCTTGCCGGAATTGCAACCCAGACTTGCAAGTTATTAAGAGAGGCGGGCAATATGGAATACACGGGAACCGTGGGGAACGCGCAGCGCTCCGTGAAAGCATACGCACGCCTCGCCGGGCTGTTCTACCTGGTCATTATCGTCATCGGCGTGCTGGGCGAAGCCGTCATCCGGAGCAGCCTGGTCGTCCCGGGAGACGCCGCTGCGACGGCCCAGCGCATCCTCGATTCCGCGTTCCTGTGGCGGGTGGGGATTGCCGGCCAACTCGTGCTGCTGGTCTGCGCGGTCGGACTGACGGCGCTCTGGTACGTGCTGCTGCGGCCGGTGCACCGGCACCTGTCCGTGGCCGTGGTCTGTTTCGGCCTGGTCTCGCTGGCCGTCGAAAGCCTGTGCGCACTGCAGCTGCAGGCAGCGCTCGATCCGCTGACCAGTACCGCGCTGGCGCAGGTGGCGAGTGCGCAGCAATTACAGGCCATGAGCTACCTGGCGGTGGTCTCGCATGCCAAGACCTTCGGCGTGGCCCTGGTCTTCTTCGGCGTGCAGTGCCTGCTGGTGGGTTACCTGGTGCGCAGGTCCGGCTACTTCCCCGCGGTGCTCGGCGTCGCGATGCAGGTCGTGGGAGCGAGCTATCTCGTCAACAGCTTCGCCATGTTCGCGTATCCGCCCATGCAGGACGTGCTGTTCCCGGCCATCCTGCTGCCGGCGTTTCTGGGGGAGAGCGCGATGTGCCTGTGGCTGCTGGTGAAAGGCGTGGACGAGGCGAAGTGGCAGAGCATGCTTCCCGCAGTCGCGAGACAGGCATAGCAAGCGGATCCAGCCGGCATCGGCGTATCGGCGGCTATCGGCGGCGCGCGTTGAATCTTTCTGCGATCACATACGACTGCCCGATTTCCAGTGCCTGCAAGTGCGAGTACGGTACGTGTTCCGAACCATTCCATCGTTTCGGCATGAGTCCGGCCAAGGCATTGACCTGGATGGGTTTGTCCTGGAGGGCAGCGAGAATGTGCGAAGCCAGGGATGCTGGAAATCTGCCAAGAAGACCGTAGGGCGAACCGCATATGCCATGAGCAACAGTTTTACCATTGATGAATCTGGCAAGGCATTCCATCCTGCCTACGACTTCGATACAACAGGAGCACACGATGCCGAACAGTGCCTCGGGGACCATCTCGTTCCGCGAAAACATAAGGGGGACTTCGGCTTCAAGGAAACGCTTGAGCAGAGGGGAGTGCGCGGAGACTTCAAGGCCAGTAGCCCATTCCGAGCACAGCGACTCTTCGACGACATCGTGGCATGAAATCGACCACAGTTCTGCTTCACGATCGTCATGGTAGGTGATCGACAGCATGAGTTCCAGATCATCCTCGCACCACTCGGCGTTGACGATACGGATTCCTCCTTCCGCATCATCGAAATGCGCCTCCAGAGCTGCAAGTAGCGTGATCACACCCTTTGGCCCCTCTCGCGTCCAGGAGAACTACGATTGCGAATCGGTCAGCGCCGTCCAGTCGCCGCTTTTTCCACCATGCTTCTCCAGCACCCGCACATTGGTCATCACCATCCCCCGATCGACGGCCTTGCACATGTCGTAGATCGTCAGCAGGCCGACCTGCACGCTAGTGAGCGCTTCCATCTCCACCCCGGTCTTGCCGATCGTCTCCACCTGCGCGCGGCAATGCACGCTGCTGGCCCCTTCGTCGATTTCGAAATCGACCGCCACCCGGGTGATCGGCAGCGGATGGCACAGCGGCACCAGGTCGCTGGTCCGTTTGGACGCCATGATCGCCGCGATGCGGGCGATGCCGATCACGTCGCCCTTCTTGGCCGTGCCCGACTGGATCAGCGCCAGCGTCTCAGGCTTCATGCGGATGGTGCCGGCGGCGACGGCGGTGCGGTGGGTGTCCTGCTTGGCGCCGACGTCGACCATGTGGGCTTGGCCGGTGGAGTCGAAATGGGTCAGGCCGTCGGCCGGCGGAGTAGGGGAAGTCATTGCCAGAAGATTATTAAAATGTGATTAAGGGCGGTAACAAAGTGGCCGGCGGTCGAGCAAGGCGACCGCGGATGGGGTTATCATAGCATTGTGAAATCCGCTCCCAGCCCAGCATCGGCGCGCCGCTGGCGCCCAGCGATCACTGCCGTGGCCCTGTGCACCGCGGCTGCGTTCGCCTTTGCCGCGCCCGCCGACCGCCTGCAAAAGCCCGACCACACCCGCCTGCCGACGCTCGGCGACACCGCGCGGCAAGATCTGTCGCCCGTACTCGAGCGCAAGCTCGGCGAGATCATCATGCGCGACATCCGGCGCGACCACGATTATCTCGACGACGACGTGATCGTCGAGTACCTGAACAATTTCGGCGGCGCCCTGGTCGCGTCCGTGCCGGGCGCGCGCGGCGAGACCAATGCCGACTTCTCCTTCTTCGCCGTGCGCGACCCCAACCTGAACGCCTTCGCGCTGCCCGGCGGCTTCATCGCCGCGCACACCGGCCTGCTGGTCGCGGCGCAGACCGAGTCCGAGCTGGCCGGCGTGATCTCGCACGAGATCGGCCACGTCTCGCAGCGCCACATCGCGCGCGGCCTGGGGCAGCAGAAACAGGACGCGTTGCTGCCGCTGGCGGCGATGATCCTGGCGGCGCTGGCCGCCAAGTCGAGTCCCGATGCCGCCATGGGCGTGATGATGGGCGGCCAGGGCCTGGCCCTGCAGCGCCAGCTGAACTATGGGCGCGACGCCGAGCGCGAGGCGGACCGGGTCGGTTTCCAGATCATGGCCGCGGGCGGCTACGACACCACCGGCATGGTGGCCTTCTTCAAGCGCCTGCAGAGCGCGACCAGGGTGTACGGCGAGATTCCCGCGCACCTGGCCAACCTGAGCAGCCACCCGCTGACGGCCGAGCGCATCACCGACATGCAGGCGCGCATCCGCGAAATCCCGAAGAAGCCGCGCGTCGACAACCTCGACTTCCAGCTGGTGCGCGCCCGCGCGCGCGTGCTGCAGGACGAGAGCGTCAACGGCCGCCGCGACACGCGGATCGCCTTCGAGACCCAGCTCAAGGAGCAGCACCGGCAGCTGCAGGCCGGCGCCCAGTACGGCCTGGCCGTGCTGGCGCTGCGCCAGGGGAAGGTGGCGGAAGCGCAGAGCTGGCTCGACAAGGCGCGCGCCACCGTCAAGCCGAAGGAAGGCGTGCTCTCGGCCGAATCGAACGCCGGCGACGGAGCCAAGCTGTTCACCGGCCTGTCGATCGAGATCAAGCTGGCGCCGGGCCAGCCGCCCGCCATGGCGCAGCAGGCGGTGGAGGAGGCGGATGCGGCGCGCCAGCGCTATCCGCTGTCGCGCGCCCTGGCCAACCAGTACGGCGAAGCGCTGATCGCGGCCGGCCGGTTCGACGAGGCGACCCGCTACCTGCGCGACCAGGCCCAGCTCTACCGCGAAGAGCCGAAACTGCACGACATGCTGGCCAGGGCCTATGCGAAGCAGGGCAAGATCGCGCTGCAGCACATGGCGCTGGCGGAATCGTACGTGGTGGCGGGAGCGCTGCCGGCGGCGGTGGCGCAGCTCGAACTGGCGCGCAAGGCGGGCGACGTGTCGTTCTACGACCAGGCCGTCATCGATGCGCGCGAGCGCGAGCTGAAGGCGCAGCAGAAGGCGGAGAAGGACCAGCTGAAGGACTTCGAATGAGTCCGGATCACCCTGGTACGGCAATGCGCATCGGTATGCGGAAGCTGGTTGAACGCGCGGCCGGCGGCGGCGCCGCCGGCTGACCGCATCGCCGGGTACAGCCGGCCGCCCTACATTCCCGGCAGCTGCACGTAGCCGAAGCGGCGCGGCAGCGCCTCCGCAGCCAGGCGTTCGACACGCACGCGCTGCGCGTCCAGGACCAGTTCCAGCGCTTCCGAATCGTCTTCGAGCCAGGCGACGATGGCTTCGTCCGAAGCGGGGCGGCCGGCGAACTCCATGCGCGCCAGCACCTGCGCCACATCGCGGTCGTCCAGTTGGGCGACAACATCTCCCGATTGCAGTACCACGGCGCCCGCCTCGGTCATGAACACGGCGTCGGGCGCCGGCAGCGCTTGCCCGGTCTGCAGCACGAAGCCCTGGGCGGGATCGGTGCGCGCGATGAAGGGCGTCGCCTCCAGGTTCACGTACACCCGCTGCGGGCCGTTCTGGAAATACCAGCGGCCCTTGTCGTCGTGCGCGTAATTGCGGTTGATGAAGCCGACCAGGGCCGGGTTCGCCAGCTTGTCGCCGGGGCCGTTGGCGCGCTGCGCCGCCTCGTCGCGCATGCGCCAGTTGCCGCGCGCATCCAGCGCCAGCCAGCCGTAGCAGTGCGGTACGTTCGGCCACTTGGCCATTGCCTGTTTTACGATGTCGTCCATAGTCTCAAGCTTCGCATGGTTCGGGCGCGCCGGGCGCGCGGGAGTCCGACGTGTGGGTCGAACTTGCGTTGGAGTCGAAGAAGTGCAGGATGCGGCGCGGCAGCCAGTCGATCCGTCCCGGGAAGGGGCCGGCCGGGAAACCGACGTGGCCGCCTTCCTCGGGATACTCCAGGGTCACCGCCTGCGACGCGGTCCGCGGCAAATGGCGGCCGGGCAGGAAGGGATCGTTGCGGGCGTTCAGCACCAGGGTCGGCACGGTGACGGCGTCCAGCACGTGGCGGGCGCTGGCGCGGTGCCAGTAGTCGTCGGTGTCCTTGTAGCCGTGCAGCGGCGCGGTCACCACGTTGTCGAAGGCGTACAGGTCGCGCGCCTGGAGCAGGGCCGCGCGGTCGAACAGGCCGGGATAGCGCTCCAGCTTGACCAGGCACTTGGGCTTGAGCGTCTGCAGGAACATGCGGGTGTACAGCCGGTTGAAACCGGAAGAAAGTGCTTCGCCGCCGCGCGCCAGGTCGAGCGGGGCGGAGATCGCGCAGGCCGCTTCGACGAAGTCGGCGCCGTGGCCGGATTCGCCCAGCCAGCGCAGCAGCGCATTGCCGCCCAGCGAGACGCCGGCCACGAACAGCGGACCGGGCGCCCGGGCCTGCAGCTTGCGCACGATCCAGTCGATCTCCTGGGCGTCGCCGGAGTGGTAGAAGCGCGGCATCAGGTTGGCTTCGCCGGAGCAGCCGCGGAAGTGCGGCACCGCGCCCGACCAGCCGCGCGCCTGCAATGCGGCCATCAGGCTGCGCGCGTAATGGCTGTCGGAAGAACCTTCCAGCCCGTGGAACAGCACCACCAGAGGACGGCCCGGCTGGCCGTCGACGAAATCGACGTCGACGAAGTCGCCGTCGCTGGTCGGCCAGCGCTCGCGCCGGTAGGCGACCGGCGGCTTGGGGATGCAGGTCGCCGGGTAGATGGTCTGGAGGTGGCCGCCGGGCAGCCAGGCTGGCGCGCGGTAGTGCATGTGAGGTGCGGGTAACGCTGGCGCGGCCGGGGACCGCGCCGGAAAACGTCAGTGGTGCTTCAGCTCGACGCCCGGGGCCAGGCGGTACTGGGTGCCGCAGTACGGGCACTTCGCGTCGCCGTGGTGGTCGAAATCGAGGAAGATGCGCGGGTGCGAGGACCACAGCGGCATTGCCGGATTCGGGCAGTACGCCGGCAGGTCTTTGGCCTCGAGTTCCACCACAGGCATCGTCTTTTGGTTCATCTGGTTCTCCGTCAAGCGTAGTTTGGACAAAGACACGATTCTACCGGATTCGCCCTGCATACCGAAATGATCGGTAGAATAACGAGCTGATCAACACCGAGCCCGGGCGCACGCCGTTTTCCGATGCGATTCCGGTGCGGCATCTTCATACCTTTACATGCGTTTCATGCCCGACCGTTTCAAGTCCGTCGCCGCATCCGTCCCTTACGGCCGTTGCAGGAAAGCCACATGAGCGCGGCCCTGCCGCCGGGCCAGCACGCTCCCGCCATTGTCGAAGTCCACGATCCCGAGGCTTGGCGCGAAGGGTTCAAGACCGGCCTGCCGACCTTGTTCGGCATCGGCGCCTGGGGCCTGGTGGTCGGCATCGCGATGGTCAAGAGCGGCCTCACGGCCGTGCAGGCGGTCGGCATGACCCTGCTGGTGTTCGCCGGCTCCGCCCAGCTCGCCTCGCTGCCGCTGATCGCGGCCGCCGCGCCGGTCTGGGTCATCTTCGCCACCGCGCTGGTCGTCAACCTGCGCTTCGTCATCTTCTCCGCGCTGCTCGGACCGCACTTCGCCCACCTGCCGTGGAAGCAGCGCTTCCTGCTCGGTTATATCTCCGGCGACCTGACCGTGGCGCTGTTCCTGCAGCGCTTCCCGACCGTCGAGCGCGTGGCCGGCAAGCTGTCCTACCTGAAGGGATTGATGTACCCGAACTGGTTCGCCTGGCAGGTCGGCTCGCTGGTCGGCATCTTCCTGGGCAGCGCCATCCCGTCCGAATGGGGACTGGGCTTCGCCGGCACGCTGGCGATCCTGTGCATCACGGTGCCCCTGATTATCAACAAGGCGGCCCTGTGCGGCGTGCTGGTGGCGGGCGCCGTCTCGGTGCTGGCCTACGGGATGCCGTACAAGCTCGGCCTGCTGCTGGCGGTCGTCGTCGGCATGGTCACCGCGATGGTGATCGAGGAAACCTTTGCGAAGCGGAAGACGCGCCATGTCTGACTGGGAAATCTGGGTCACCATCGGCGTGCTGTGCGTCGCCACCGCCGCCACCCGCAGCTCCTTCTGGATGATCGGCCACCGCGTGACGATCCCGCCGCGGGTGCAGGAGATGCTGCGCTATGCGCCGGGCTGTGCGCTGGCGGCCATCATCGGGCCGGATCTGCTGGTCGACGCGCAGGGAGAGGTGCAGTTGACGATCGCTAACCCGAAGCTCATCGCGGGCCTGGCGGCGCTGGCTTTCTACCTGTGGCGCCGCAGCATGCTGATGACCATCATCTTCGGCATGGTGGTCTTTACACTGTTGCGCGTCCTGCACGTTTTTCCATAGGCGCCCTAATGTACAATGACGTTTTTTCACTATTTCACTGTTGACTAGCCAATGGACGACGTTCTCAGTTTCACCCGCCTGCAAGACCTGATCGACCGTGACGCGCTGAAGAACAAGCGCGTGTTCATCCGCGCCGACCTGAACGTGCCGCAGGATGACGCTGGCAATATCACCGAAGACACCCGTATCCGCGCCTCCGTGCCGGCGATCCAGGCCGCCCTGAAGGCCGGCGCCGCCGTGATGGTGACGTCGCACCTGGGCCGCCCGACCGAAGGCGAGTTCAAGCCGGAAGACAGCCTGGCGCCGGTCGCCGCGCGCCTGTCCGAGCTGCTCGGCCAGCCGGTGGAACTGAAGCAGGACTGGGTCGATGGCGTGGAGGTCGCGCCGGGCCAGGTTGTTCTGCTGGAAAACTGCCGCGTCAACAAGGGTGAGAAGAAGAACAGCGACGAGCTGGCCCAGAAGATGGCCAAGCTGTGCGACGTCTACGTCAACGACGCTTTCGGTACCGCGCACCGCGCCGAAGCCACCACCCACGGCATCGCCAAGTACGCTCCGGTCGCCGTGGCCGGCCCTCTCTTGGGGGCCGAACTCGACGCCCTGGGCAAGGCCCTGGGCAAGCCGAACCGTCCGCTGCTGGCCATCGTGGCCGGCTCGAAGGTTTCGACCAAGCTGTCGATCCTGCAGAGCCTGGCGGGCAAGGTGGACAACCTGATCGTCGGCGGCGGCATCGCCAACACCTTCATGAAGGCCGTCGGCCTGAACATCGGCAAGTCGCTGGCGGAAAACGACCTGGTCAATGAGGCCAAGCAGATCATCGACATGATGGCCGCGCGCGGCGCCCAGGTGCCGATTCCGGTGGACGTGGTCTGCGCCAAGGAATTCAGCCCGACCGCCGCCGCCGCCGTCAAGGATGTGGCGGACGTGGCGGACGACGACATGATCCTCGACATCGGTCCGAAGACCGCCGCCATGCTGGCCGAACAGGTGGCCAAGGCCGGCACCATCGTCTGGAACGGCCCGGTCGGCGTGTTCGAGTTCGACCAGTTCGCCGAAGGCACCAGGACCCTGGCCATGGCCATCGCCAAGTCGAACGGCTTCTCGATCGCCGGCGGCGGCGATACCCTGGCGGCGATCGCCAAGTACGACATCGGCGAGCAGATCGGCTACATCTCGACCGGCGGCGGCGCCTTCCTCGAGTTCCTGGAAGGGAAGACCCTGCCGGCAGTCGAGATCCTGCTCCAGCGTAACGCCAAGTAAAAACGTCAGTACCAGCGCAGCCCCGAGGCTGCGCTTCTCTTTTCAGAATCAAGGATTCCAGACACATGCAAGCTGCGCGCCCCCTGTATAACGCCACCAAGATCGTTGCAACCATCGGCCCGGCGTCGACCGATTTCGACATCCTCGTGAAGATGATCCGGGCCGGCGTCGACGTCGTGCGCCTGAACTTCTCGCACGGCAAGGCCCAGGACCACATCGACCGCGCCGCCCTGGTGCGCCGCGCCGCCGCCGAATGCGGCGTCGAGGTGGCGATCATGGCCGACATGCAGGGGCCGAAGATCCGCGTCGGCAAGTTTGAAGAGGGCAAGATCTTCCTGAACAATGGCGACAAGTTCATCCTGGACGCCAAATGGGGCGAGAACGGCGAGCTGGGCAACCAGGAGCGCGTCGGCCTCGACTACAAGGCCTTGCCGCGCGACGTCAAGCCGGGCGACAAGCTGCTGCTGAACGACGGCCTGATCGTGCTGGTCGTCGACCGGGTGCTGGGCCACGAGATCTACACCACCGTCAAGGTCGGCGGCGAGCTGTCGAACAACAAGGGCATCAACCGCCAGGGCGGCGGCCTGACCGCGCCGGCCCTGACCTCGAAGGACATGGAAGACATCAAGACCGCGATGAGCTTCCAGGCCGACTACCTGGCGATCTCCTTCCCGAAGAACGCCACCGACATGGAAATGGCGCGCCAGCTGGCCAATATCGCCGGCGAGCCCTATCACCACAAGCCGATGATGATCGCCAAGATCGAGCGCGCCGAAGCCATCCCCGTGCTCCAGGAGATCCTGGACGCGTCGGACGGCATCATGGTCGCGCGCGGCGACCTGGCGGTCGAGGTGGGCAACGCCGCCGTGCCGGCGCTGCAGAAGCGCATGATCCAGATGGCGCGCGCGTCCAACAAGCTGGCCATCACCGCGACCCAGATGATGGAGTCGATGATCGTCAACGCCGTGCCGACCCGCGCCGAAGTGTCGGACGTGGCGAACGCCGTGCTGGACGGCACCGACGCCGTGATGACCTCGGCGGAGACCGCATCGGGCAAGTACCCGGTCGAAACCGTCGAGATGATGGCCGCTATTTGCCTGGAAGCGGAGCAATCCGAATACAACAAGCGTGACGCAGATTTCCTGAATGTCCAGTTCACCCGCATCGACCAGTCGATCGCCTACGGCACCCTGTTCACTGCCCATCACCTGAAGGTGAAGGCGATCGTGGCGCTGACCGAATCGGGCTCGACCGCGCTGTGGATGAGCCGCCACTCGATCGACACCCCGATCTTCGCCCTGACCCCGCTGCAAACGACGCAGCGCAAGGCGTCGCTGTACCGGAACGTGCGAGCATTCCATCTTCTGCAGGAAGGTGGCAGCCACACGGTGCTGCGCAAGGCCGAAGAGGTCCTGATCAACGAAGGCATGGTGCGCAAGGGCGACCTGATCGTCGTGACCTGGGGTTCGCCGATGGGCCAGGCCGGCGGCACCAATGCGCTCAAGATCGTGCGCGTGGGCGAGCTGGACGAAATAGTTTCTTAATTGTTTGGAGTAATCAACCATGGCACTCGTATCGATGCGTCAATTGCTGGACCACGCCGCTGAACACGGCTACGGTCTGCCGGCTTTTAACGTCAACAACCTGGAGCAGGTGCAGGCCATCATGGCCGCCGCCGACGCCACGTGCAGCCCGGTCATCATGCAAGCCTCGGCCGGCGCCCGCAAATACGCAGGCGAAGCCTTCCTGCGCCACCTGATCGACGCCGCCGTCGAAGCCTATCCCCACATCCCGGTCGTCATGCACCAGGACCACGGCCAGTCGCCGGCGGTCTGCATGGCCGCGATCCGTTCGGGCTTCACCTCGGTGATGATGGACGGCTCGCTGGAAGCCGACGGCAAGAGCGTGGCTTCGTATGAATACAACGTCGAAGTGTCGAAAGAGGTCGTGAAGTTCGCGCACTCGATCGGCGTGACGGTCGAAGCCGAACTGGGCGTGCTCGGTTCGCTGGAAACCATGAAGGGCGACAAGGAAGACGGCCACGGCGCCGACGGCACCATGACCCGCGAGCAGCTGCTCACCGACGTGGCCCAGGCCGCCGACTTCGTCGCCAAGACCCAGTGCGACGCCCTGGCGATCGCCATCGGCACCTCGCACGGCGCCTACAAATTCACCCGCAAGCCGACCGGCGACATCCTGGCGATCGACCGCATCAAGGAAATCCACGCGCGCATCCCGAACACCCACCTGGTGATGCACGGTTCCTCGTCGGTGCCGCAGGAACTGCTGGCGATCATCCGCGAATTCGGCGGCGACATGAAAGAGACCTACGGCGTGCCGGTCGAGGAGATCCAGGAAGGCATCAAGCACGGCGTCCGCAAGATCAACATCGACACCGACATCCGCCTGGCCATGACCGCTGCGATCCGCAAGTACATGTTCCAGAACCCGTCGAAGTTCGACCCGCGCGACTACCTGAAGCCGGCCCGCGAAGCCGCGACCGAGGTCTGCAAGGCGCGCTACCTGTCCTTCGGATGCGAAGGCATGGCCGCGAAGATCAAGCCGGTGCCGCTGGACAAGATGGCCGAGCGCTACAAGGCAGGCGAGCTGGCGCAGATCGTCCAGTAACTGTTGGAAGGTGCGGATTTTGGCTCGGATGACCGCGCCGAAGTCCGCACCCCAGGTTTATCACCACCCTCATCAACGTCATCCCGGCGAAGGCCGGGATCCAATTTCTTCAGCAGACCGACATGTTTGAGTGCGCCACAGTGCACGCAAACCTGGGCTCCGGCCTTCGCCGGAGCGACGGTTTCACTGCCAGCAGCAGGTGCTACTGCTGCTGCACTCGAACAAAATTGGGTTCCCGCCTTTACGGTGCTTAATGCAGTGGTCAGAAGCAAATTAACGTAAAATTACGCACTGGCCCAGGCCACCCCCCCAGACCTGACCCACTCGACCGGTACCATCCCGGTTCCGTTTTCCTGACATCCCTTCTATGAACAGCCTCTACAAATCCACCATCAAGTCCCTGCCACTGCTCGGTCACGGCAAGGTGCGCGACAACTACGCTGTCGGCGACGACAAGATCCTGATCGTGACCACCGACCGCCTGTCGGCCTTCGACGTGGTCATGAACGAGCCGATCCCGGGCAAGGGCATGGTGCTGAACCAGATGAGCGACTTCTGGTTCGAGAAGCTCGGCCACATCGTGCCGAACCACCTGACCGGCGTGGCGCCGGAAAGCGTGGTGGCCCCGGATGAAGTCGAGCAGGTGCGCGGCCGCGCCGTCGTGGCCAAGCGCCTCAAGCCGATCCTGGTGGAAGCCGTCGTGCGCGGCTACATCATCGGTTCGGGCTGGAAGGATTACCAGGAAAGCGGCGCCATCTGCGGCATCCAGCTGCCGGAAGGACTGCGCCAGGCCGACAAGCTGCCGCAGCCGCTGTTCACCCCGGCCGCCAAGGCCGACATCGGCGAACACGACGAGAACATCTCCTTCGAAGAAATGGAACAGCGCATCGGCAAGGAACTGGCCGCCAAGATGCGCGACATCAGCATCCAGCTCTACACCACCGCCGCCGAGTACGCGGCAACCCGCGGCATCATCATCGCCGACACCAAGTTCGAGTTCGGCCTGGACGACAACGGCGTGCTGCACCTGATGGACGAAGTCCTGACCGCCGACTCCTCGCGCTTCTGGCCGGCCGACTCGTACGCGCCGGGCATGTCGCCGCCGTCGTTCGACAAACAGTTCGTGCGCGACTACCTCGAAACGCTGAAGGACTGGGGCAAGACCGCCCCGGCCCCGGCGCTGCCGCAAGACGTCATCGAGAAGACCCAGGCCAAGTATTTCGAAGCCATCGAACGCCTGACTGGCGAGAAGCTGAAGGCATAAGCAGATGACGGATCAAGCAAAACCAGTCGTTGGTGTCATCATGGGTTCCTCGTCCGACTGGGACGTGATGAAGAATGCCGTGGACGTCCTGAAGCAGTTCGGCGTGCCCTTCGAGGCCCAGGTGATCTCGGCGCACCGCATGCCCGACGAGATGTTCACCTATGCGGAAACCGCGCGCAGCCGCGGCTTGCGCGCCATCATCGCCGGGGCAGGGGGCGCCGCCCACCTGCCGGGCATGGTCGCCGCCAAGACCATCGTGCCGGTGCTCGGCGTGCCGGTGCCCTCGAAGTACCTGCGCGGCGAGGATTCGCTGCTCTCCATCGTGCAGATGCCCAAGGGCGTGCCGGTGTCGACCTTCGCCATCGGCGAAGCCGGCGCCGCCAATGCGGCCCTGACCGCGGTGGCCATCCTCGCGGCCACGGACGACCTCCTGGCCGAGAAGCTGCAGGCCTTCCGCCTCGAGCAGACCGCGGCCGCCCAGGCCATGACCCTTCCCGTTTGACGCATGACTACAGCATTTCTTCCGACCGCTAACCCTTCCGCCGTGCTCGGCGTGATGGGCGGCGGCCAGCTCGGCCGCATGTTCGCGCACGCCGCCCAGGCCATGGGCTACCAAGTGGCCGTGCTGGAACCGAGCAGGGTCAGCCCGGCAGGACAGGTCGCCGAGCGCCTGATCTCCAAAGCCTATACGGACCCCGAAGGGCTGGCCGAACTGGCCCGGCAGTGCGTCGCCATCACCACGGAGTTCGAGAACGTCCCGGCCGACAGCATGGCCTGGCTGGGCGAGCGCACCTTTGTCGCACCAAGCGCCTCCTGCGTCTCGATCGCCCAGGACCGCATCGCGGAGAAGCGCTTCTTCGTGGAGTGCGCCCCCAAGTCCGGCGTGATGCCGGCGCCGCACAAGACCATCGCTTCGCACGCCGACATCGATGCCATCGGGGACGAGCTGCTGCCCGGCATCCTGAAGACCGTGCGCATGGGCTACGACGGCAAGGGCCAGGTGCGCGTGCGTACCCGCGAGGACGTGCGCGCCGCCTTCGATGCCATGCAGGGCGTGACCTGCCTGCTGGAGAAGATGCTGCCGCTGGCCTACGAGGTCTCGGTCCTGACGGCACGCGGCCATGACGGCGCGTCCGTCGTGTACCCGATCGCCGAGAATGTGCACCGCGACGGCATCCTGTTCACCACCACCGTGCCGGGACCG
Organism: Massilia sp.; assembly: GCA_032115075.1. GTDB lineage: Bacteria > Pseudomonadota > Gammaproteobacteria > Burkholderiales > Burkholderiaceae_D > Telluria. The sequence continues at coordinate 1,042 of DAMCRY010000015.1, read as the reverse complement.
AACGTGTCCGCGGCCTGCGCCAGGCAGGCCCAGGATGCGGCCCGTGCCATCGTGGCCCAGCTGGGCTATGTGGGCGTGCTGTGCATCGAGTTCTTCGTGCTGCAGGATGGCACGCTGGTCGTCAACGAGATGGCGCCGCGCCCGCACAACAGCGGCCACTACACCATCGACGCCTGCGTCACCAGCCAGTTCGCGCAGCAGGTGCGCGCGATGGCGCGCCTGCCGCTGGGCGACGTGCGCCAGCATTCGCCCGCCGTCATGCTCAACATCCTGGGCGACGTCTGGTTCGACGGCGACAGCGATACCGCTCGCGAACCGGCCTGGGACCGCGTGCTGGCGCTGCCGGGCGCCAACCTGCACCTGTACGGCAAGGACGACCCGCGCCGCGCGCGCAAGATGGGCCACGTCACCTTCGTGGCGCCGACCCTGGCCGAGGCACAGGCCAGCCTGCGCGAAGCCTGCGCCATCCTCGGGATTCCGGAGTAACGATGGATCAGCAGAACCGTGACCCGGACCTCGACCAGGCCGCCATCGACGCCGCCGCGCGCAGGCTGGAAGAGGGCGCGCTGGTCGCCTTCCCGACCGAGACCGTGTACGGACTGGGCGCCGACGCCGAGAACCCGGACGCGGTGGCGGCCATCTACGCCGCCAAGGGCCGTCCGCAGGACCATCCGGTGATCGTGCACCTGGCGCCCGACGCGCCGCTCGACTACTGGGCAACCGACATTCCGCGCGAAGCCCATGCGCTCGCCGACGCCTTCTGGCCCGGCCCGCTGACCATGATTTTGAAGCGCGCGCCGAACATCCCGGACGCCGTCAGCGGCGGCCAGGACACGGTCGGCCTGCGCTGTCCGTCGCACCCGGTGGCGATCGCGCTGCTGCGCGCCTTCAAGGGCGGCAAGGGCGGCGTCGCGGCGCCCTCGGCCAACAAGTTCGGCGCGGTCAGCCCGACCCTGGCCCAGCACGTGCGCGACGAGTTCGGGCAGGACGGCACGGTGGCGATGGTGCTGGACGGCGGCGCCTCGCAAGTCGGCATCGAATC
>DAMCRY010000014.1:11081-24292 GCA_032115075.1 Massilia sp. | reverse complement strand
TTGTAGCCCATGCAGGCCAGCGCCAGGCCCACGCACACGGCGCGCCGCGCGCCGCGCAGGTAGCAGGCCAGGCCGAACAGCAGGTAGTACCAGGCTTCGTAGCACAGCGACCAGTAGGGCACCATGAAGGGCGGCACCTCGACCAGCTGCCAGTGCTGGCCGAGGAAGAGCAGGTGCAGGGGCAGGTAGAGCCAGGCCTTGTCCAGCGCGTAGCCGCGCGCCACCTCGATGCCGCCGAACCAGCGGAGCAGGGCCGCGGCGCCGAAGGCCAGCAGCAGGACCGGCAGCGCCACCGAATACACACGCGACAGCCTGGCCACGGCGTAGGCGCGCGCCGGGGGGCGGCCCTGGGCCATGCTGGCGGCGATCACGAAGCCCGACAGCACGAAGAACAGGATGACGGCCTCGCGTCCCATGGCGGTGGCGGCGCCCCAGGCGCCGGCCTCGATCGCGCCGAAGTGGGCGTAATGCGCTGCCACGACCGCCAGCGCCGCCAGGAAGCGGAGCAGGTCGAGGTAGGTCGAGAACGCCGGCGAAAGCGCGGGTGGCTGGGAATGCATCATGTATTAATTATTTGCAACTACATGATCATACACCGGTCCGGCCGGGCGCCGGCCACCCCGCCGCTGGGGGGAATTACAACTCCGTGCGCAGCGCGAACAGTTCCGGGAACAGCACCACGTCCAGCATCTTGCGCAGGTAGCTGGCGCCCGAGGTGCCGCCGGTGCCGGTCTTGAAGCCGATGATGCGCTCGACCGTGGTCACGTGGCGGAAGCGCCAGAAGCGGAAGGCGGTCTCCAGGTCGACCAGCTTCTCGGCCAGCTCGTACAGGGCCCAGTGGTGCTCGGTATCGCCGTAGACGCCCAGCCAGGCCGCCTTGACGCTGGCATCGGGCTGGGTCGGCCGGGTCGGGTCGGCGTCCAGGCGCTCCGGCGCGATGGCGAAGCCGTTGCGCGCCAGCAGCCTGACCGCCTCGTCGTAGACCGAGGGCGTGTGCAGCTCGCGCTCCAGGATGGCGTGTGCTTCCGGCGACTTCTCGTGCACGCTGAGCAGGTTCGGATTCTTGTTCCCGAGGATGAACTCGAGCTCGCGGTACTGGAAGCTCTGGAAGCCGGACGAGGCGCCGAGATAGGGGCGGATCGCCGTGTACTCGGGCGGCGTCATGGTCGCCAGCACGTCCCACGCATGCACCAGCTGGTCCATGATGCGCGCGACCCGCGCCAGCATCTTGAAGGCCGGCGGCAGGTTGCCGTCCTTGATGTGGCTGCGCACCGCGTGCAGCTCGTGCAGCATCAGCTTGATCCACAGCTCGCTGGTCTGGTGCTGGATGATGAACAGCATCTCGTTGTGGTTCGGCGAGAGTGGATGCTGGGCCGTCAGGATCTGGCTCAGGCCGAGGTAGTCGCCGTAGCTCATCGACTCCTTGAAGTCGAGCCTGGCGCCGTGCCATTCGGCCGGCCGGGAGTTCGCTTGGTCGTTCATCGCGCTGTTCCTTTCATCCTCAGGTGACCGCGCTGCGTGCGGCCTGCGTGTCGTAGGCTTCGTTGTCGAGGATGTCCTTCAGGATCGCCACCGCGTCCCACACGTCGGCGTAGCCGGTGTACAGCGGCGTGAAGCCGAAGCGCATGATCTCGGGCTCGCGGTAGTCGCCGATCACGCCGCGCGCGATCAGGGCCGCCATCACGGCGTAGCCGTGCGGATGGGTGAAGCTCGCCTGGCTGCCGCGGCGCGCGTGTTCGCGCGGGGTGACCAGGCCCAGCGGATGGCCGGCGCAGGTGGCTTCGACCAGTTCGATGAACAGGTCGGTGAGCGCCAGCGACTTTTCGCGGATCGCGGCCATCGAGGTCTGCTCGAACACTTCCAGCCCGCACTCGACCAGCGCCAGCGACAGCACCGGCTGGGTGCCGCACAGGGCGCGGCCGATGCCGTCGGTGGCGGCGAAGCCGTGCGCCATCGCGAAGGGTTTCGCATGGCTCCACCAGCCCGTCAGCGGATGGGAAAACGCGGCCTGGTGGCGGCGCGGCACCCAGATGAAGGCCGGGGCGCCGGGGCCGCCGTTCAGGTATTTATAGGTGCAGCCGACCGCGAAGTCGGCCTCGGCGCCCTGCAGGTCGACCGGCACCGCGCCGGCCGAGTGGGCCAGGTCCCAGACCGCCAGCGCGCCCTTCGCATGGGCGTGGCGGGTCAGTGCCGCCATGTCGTGCTGGTAGCCGGTGCGGTAGTTGACGTGGGTGAGCATCAGGACCGCGCAGTCGTCGTCCACCGCGTCCGCGATCTCGTCGACCGAATCGACCAGGCGCACGCGGTAGCCGCGTTCGAGCCACCGGGTCAGGCCTTCGGCCATGTAGATATCGGTGGGGAAGTTGCTGCGCTCGGTGACGATGGTGCGGCGGCCGGCGTTGGGCCCTGCCGCCTGGATCTGCAGCGCGGCGGCCAGGGCCTTGAACAGGTTGAGCGAGGTGGTGTCGGTGACGACGACTTCGTCCTCCCCGGCGCCGATCAGCGGCGCCAGCCGGTTGCCGAGGCGCTTGGGCAGGTCGAACCAGCCGGCCGTGTTCCAGCTCTTGATCAGGTCCTGGCCCCATTCGCGGGCGACGACGTCCTGGGCGCGGGCCAGGGCCGCTTTCGGACGGGCGCCGAGCGAGTTGCCGTCGAGGTAGATGAGGCCGGCGGGCAGGTCGAAGCGCTCGCGCAAGGGGCGCAGGGGATCCTGCCGGTCGCGCGCCTCGCAGTCGGCGCGGGTGATGGTGGTGCTCATGGGTTCCTTGTCGTATCAGGAATGCGTGCCTGGAATAGTTGAGGCTTGAAGCTTTTGCCAGCCTCGCAGTGTAGCAAGTTCCCGCCCCCGCCGTCTGCTTTTGTTGGCTTGCCGATAACGTTGGGCGTGGCGAAAAAATTTTTAAAAATTTTTCTCGAGAACCCTAAAGTTCCCGAAAGCCCTGCCGTTACCGATTCCAGAAGCGCGGTAAAAGGTCTCGAAAAATATTTTTCGAAAACCCTCAAGTTCCTCCCCGGGCGGTCGTTACAGGGGTGGAGAGGGCGAAAAAAATGAAAAATATTTTGCGACAGCCCTAAAGTTCCCCTAACGCTTGACGTAAACCGTATCAAGCGCACGACAGAAGCAGCGTCGGGCGTCCACAATCCGGCTGGTTTCCAGCATCTCCCAGAGCCCCGTTTTCATAGGGGCGCCAGAGTGATCCGAGAGGGTTTGTCAGACAAACTCCTACGGGTCATCCTCGTCATTCGCCGACGAAAAATACAGAGTTCGTCCAATTCCGCAAAAGTTGCCTCACGGCGAGAATCTATCTCAACGGCAACACACATTCCTGCTTCAACACGGATACGGAGAGAAAAAATGACGATGAACGACATGATGGCTGAAATCCGCGACGCGAACCTGAGCTACCTGATGCTGGCCCAGCAGATGATTCGCGCCGACAAGGTGACCGCTATCTTCCGTCTCGGCATCTCCGCGGACATCGCCGAGCTGATCGAAGGCATGAGCAATGCCCAGATCCTGAAGCTGGCGAGCGGCAACATGATGCTGGCCCGTTTCCGCTTCGACGACACCGCCATCCTGTCGATGCTGACCAGCCACACCAAGGAACGCAGCCTGGCCCAGTCGCACGCCGCCATCCTGATGGCGGGCCAGCCTGTTGAAGAGATCGTATAAAATCCCGCCGAGGCGGTCCCGTCGGGGCCGCAACGACAGTATCACCTAGCGGGAGCAGCACATGAGCAAGAAAAGCGTCGTTTCGGAAGCCCAGGAAATCCAGCTTGCGATCGAACTGATCAACCTGGGGGCGCGCCTCCAGTTGCTCGAAACCGAAGTCTCGCTGTCCCGCGAGCGCCTGCTCAAGCTCTACAAGGAGCTCAAGGGCGTGTCCCCGCCCAAGGGCATGTTGCCGTTCTCGACCGACTGGTTCCTGACCTGGCAGCCCAACATCCACTCGTCGCTGTTCATCAACATCCACAACTTCCTGGTCGAACATGCCGGCGCCACCGGCATCCAGGCGGTGATGAAAGCGTATCAACTCTACCTCGAGCAGATGCCGCCGGAGCCGGGCGAGGAGCCGCTGCTCTCGCTTACCCGCGCCTGGACCCTGGTGCGTTTTTTCCAGAGCGGCATGCTGGTCCTGAAGCCATGCCAGAAATGCCAGGGCAAGTTCGTCGTCAATGCGCTCGACCTGAACGCCGATTACCTGTGCGGCCTGTGCCACATGCCTTCGCGCGCCGGGAAGACCCGGAAGGCGAAAGAGGCCGCGGCGAACCAGGATTCGGGTTCGTAGGGTGGGCGGGTCTCCCGCCCACGCGTTCAAATCACGCATGAACGCTGGCTGCGCATCTATTCATCGTGGGGTTGAACGCGTGGGCGGCGAAGCCGCCGTTCGCGGCCCGGCCCACCCTATATGAAACCCGCCGTGGCGGCGCTCCTCCTGCAGCTCGCCGCTATCCCTCTGACCCTCGCTGCGACCTGGCTCCTCGCCCGCGCCGGCGTCCCCATGTCCTACCTCGGCGTCGCCCTGCTCCAGGGCGCCGTCGCCGCGCTGCTCAGCTGGTGGCGCGGCTTGGCCAGCTGGTGGCGCCTCATCCAGCTGCTGTTCCCGCCGGCCATCTACGCCACGGCCCGGCTCGACATTCCCCCATTCGCCTTTCTCGCCGTCTTCCTGTTCCTGCTGGCGCTGTACTGGTCCACCTACCGCACGCAAGTGCCGTACTACCCGTCGAACCGCGCGGTCTGGGGCGCGGTGGCGGCGCTGCTGCCGCAAGCAGGCGAGGCGGGCCAGTCGAGCGTGATCGACATCGGAAGCGGCCTGGGCGGCTTCGTGCTCGACATGGCGCGCCGCCCCGGCATCGTCGCGACCGGCATCGAGCTGGCCCCGCTGCCCTGGCTGCTCAGCAGCCTGCGCGCGAAGGCCCAGGGCAGTCCGGCGCGCTTCATCCGGGGCGACTACGAAACCCTTGATTTCGCGCAGTACGAGCTGGTCTTCGCCTACCTTTCACCGGCCGCCATGGACGCCCTGTGGCGTAAGGCCGCGCGCGAGATGCGCCCCGGGACGCTGCTGGTCAGTTACGAATTCGGCATCGGCGGCCGTTTGGCGGACCGTACCGTCTATCCCACAAACGGTGGTCCAGCCCTTCATATCTGGCACTTTTAGGCGACAAAACCGGCCTTTGGACTTGCCGGTGGACCATTCTCCCTCTAGACTGGTTCCCTGCGTCAACTTTGCCCAAAATCACTTTTTTCGAGAAGTTTGGTTCGAGCCAGCCGGACGACCCATTCCCGGCCTTTCTGGAGCGGTATTCCCTTGTTAGTCATTATTGGTTACCTCGTCGTCTGCGCCTGCGTGTTTGGTGGCTTTGTCTGGTCCGGCGGCCATATTGCGTCGCTGTGGCAGCCGCTCGAACTGCTGATGATCGGCGGCGCGGCCGTCGGCGCCTTCCTCGTCGGGAATACCATGAAGTCGGTGAAGGCGACCGCCAAGGCCCTGCCGAGCGTGTTCAAGGGTTCGCAGTACACCAAGGACATGTACATGGAACTGATGGCGCTGCAGTTCGACGTGCTCTCGAAAGTGCGCAAGGAAGGCCTGATGTCGATCGAAGGCGACATCGAGGCGCCGGAAGCCTCGCCGCTGTTCTCCAAGTACCCGGCGGTGCTGGCCGACCACCACATCATCGAATTCATGACCGACTACCTGCGCCTGATGGTGTCGGGGAACATGGACGCGATGCAGATCGAAAACCTGATGGACAACGAGATCGAGACCCACCACCACGAAGGCGCGATCCCGGCCCACGTGATCGCCAAGGTCGGCGACGGCCTGCCGGCCTTCGGCATCGTGGCGGCGGTGATGGGCGTGGTCCACACGATGGAATCGGTGGGCCTGCCGCCGGCCGAGCTGGGCATCCTGATCGCGAAGGCCCTGGTCGGCACCTTCCTCGGCATTTTGCTGGCCTACGCCTTCGTCACCCCGCTGGCGAGCGTGCTGGAGCAGAAGCTGGAAGAGTCGACCAAGATGTTCCAGTGCGTGAAGGTGACCCTGCTGGCCAGCCTGAACGGCTACGCGCCGGCGCTGGCCGTCGAATTCGGCCGCAAGGTGCTGTACTCGACCGAGCGTCCGTCCTTCGCCGAGCTCGAAGAGCACATCAAGAAGAAGAAGTAAGCAGCGATGCCGCTTCATTCCATTGACTTGACCAACGACGCGCGAGGGGACCATGGCTGACGACAATATGCGCCCCATCGTCGTCAAGCGCATCAAGAAGGTCGCCGGCGGCCACCACGGCGGCGCCTGGAAGATCGCCTACGCCGACTTCGTGACCGCGATGATGGCCTTCTTCCTGCTCATGTGGCTGCTCGGCTCGACGGCCAAGGGCGACCTGGAAGGCATCTCGGAATACTTCAAGACCCCGCTGAAGGTGGCGATGTCCGGCGGCTCGGGGGCGGGCGACTCCTCGTCCGTGATCAAGGGCGGCGGCACCGACCTCACCCGCCGCAACGGCCAGGTGAAGAAGGGCGACATCGACCCGACCTCGAAGACCTACAACCTGGAGGCGGCCAAGGCCCAGCTGGCGCGCGCCGAGGCCGAGCGCCTGGAGTCGCTCAAGGCCAGGATCGAGTCGGTCATCGAGGTCAACCCGCTGCTCAAGAAGTACAAGAACCAGCTGCTGCTCGACATCACCAGCGAAGGCCTGCGCATCCAGATCGTGGACGAGCAGAACCGCCCGATGTTCGAACTCGCCAAGGCCGAGCTGCAGCCGTATACGAAGGACATCCTGAACGTGATCGGCATGGTGCTGAACGAAGTGCCGAACAAGATCGGCCTGTCGGGCCACACCGACGCCACGCCGTACTACAGCGACGCCGGCTACAGCAACTGGGAGCTGTCGGCCGACCGCGCCAACGCCTCGCGCCGCGAACTGGTGCGCGGGGGCCTGGCCGACGACAAGGTGCTGCGCGTGGTGGGCCTGGCATCGGCCGCCAACCTGGACCGCAAGGACCCGTTCAACCCGATCAACCGGCGCATCAGCATCATCGTGATGAACAAGCGCACCGAGGAAGCCGTCCAGCGCGACGCCGCCTCCCTCGAGGTGCCGGCACAGCAACCGCAAGCCGCGGCGGAGGCGACCGTCGCCGCCGCCGCGGCCAGGAAGTAGTCAGGAGCAGTTCGGCCAGGACCGGAGAACGAGAATGAAAAGAAAAAAGATACTGGGATCGCACGTGAAGCGCCTGCTGTCGGGCGTGGCCGTCCACGGCCGCCGGCACCTGACCGAGGTCGAGACCGACCTGCTGCAGACCGAGTTGCTGCTGGAAGAGGCGATCGACAAGCTGACCGCCAGCTTCATGGCGATCCATAGCGCGGTCGGCGCGCGCCAGGAAGCGATCGACCGCCTGCTGGCCGGCGAGACGCCGAGCGCGCAGGACTGCGCGCGGCTGTCCGACATGTCGGGCGAGATCGGCCAGCACGTGAACACGGCCATCACCAGCATGCAGTTCCAGGACATGACCAGCCAGCTGATCGTCCGCACCCTGCGGCGCGTGGCCGGCCTGCGCGAGTTCCTCGGCACCCTCAGCGAGCACGGCGCGGAGATCGCGCCGGAAACCGACAGCGAGGAGATCGTCGAACGCCTGGGGAAGGTCAGCATGGCGCTGGCGATCCAGTCGCTGGAGCTGCGCAGCATGCTGCGCAAGTCGGTCGACCAGCAGCACCTGGAGAGCGGGGACATCGAGCTCTTCTGAGCCGGGCGCCCGCGCAGGCAGCACAACAACGATTTATTTAGCCACTCAACATTCAACCGGTACAGTCCGGACCAAAACAGCAGGAGCAAAACATGGCAAAAACGATTCTCGCGGTCGACGATTCCAGTTCGCTGCGCCAGATGGTGGCCTTCAGCCTGAAGGCGGCTGGCTACAACGTGGTGGAAGCCGTCGACGGCCAGGACGGCCTGGACAAGGCGAAGCAGCAGAGCGTGGACCTGGTCCTGACCGACCAGAACATGCCGCGCATGGACGGCCTGGCCCTGATCAAGACCCTGCGCACGCTGCCGACCTACGCCAAGACCCCGATCCTGATGCTGACCACCGAATCGTCCGACGAGATGAAGTCGAAGGGCCGCGCCGCCGGCGCCAACGGCTGGCTGGTCAAGCCGTTCGATCCGCAGCGCCTGATCGAGGTCGTCAAAAAAGTCATCGGTTGAGACCATGACGCACCAGGCCTTCTACCGGACTTCATCATGACGATCGACATCAGCCAGTTTTACCAGGTCTTTTTCGACGAAGCAGAGGAACTGCTCGCCGAAATGGAGCGGCTGCTGCTGGGCGTCGACGTCGCCTCGCCCGACCCGGAAGACCTGAACGCGATCTTCCGCACCGCCCACTCGGTGAAGGGCGGCGCCTCGACCTTCGGCCTGACCGACATGAGCGAGGTCACCCACGTGCTCGAGTCGCTGCTGGACCGCATTCGCAAGGGCGAGATGGCGCTCACCAGCAACCACGTGGATGCCTTCCTGGCGGCCAAGGACAGCCTCAAGATGCAGCTCGACGGCCACCGCCATGGCGCCGCCGTCGACCAGGAAGCCGTCGCCAACGTGCGCATGGTGCTGCACGACCTGGCCGAGGGCCTGGTGCCGCAGGCGCCGGTGGTGGCGCCCTCCTATCTCACCGCCGAAGCGAAAGTCCATCACCCGACCGAGGGTGCGCACCGCTACAAGATCGAGCTGCCGCAGCTCGGCCAGCGCGACATCAGCGCCCTGGTCGACGAGCTCGGCCTGATGGGCCGCACCAAGGTGATCCCGCTCGAGGGCGGGCGCAGCGCCATCGTCATCACCACGCACGAGAGCCTGGACGACATCATCGCGATCTGCTCCTTCGTGCTGAACCCGGAAGACCTGAAGATCTTCGAGGCGCCGGCCCTGACCCCGGAACAGCGCGCCATCGAGGCCGCCGAGCGCAAGCGCATCGAGGACGAGCAGGGCTGGGGCTTCTTCGACATGGACGAGGACCCGGCCGCCGGCATGGACGAGGACCTGTCCGACGACGAGCGCGGCTACGGCTTCTTCCAGCCGATCGAACAGATCCGCGCCCAGGCCGGCATCGCCAACGAGGCGCCGCAGCCGGCGGCCCAGCAGCGCCCCGAGGCCCTGGACGCGCACGAGCATGGCGGCGCTCATGCAGCCGCTCATGTAACCGATTATGCGGCCGACCACGCGGCCGACCACGCGGCCGAAAAGAAGGCGGCCAGGAAGGACCCGCACGCCGAATCGTCGTCGATCCGCGTCTCGGTCGAGAAGGTCGACCAGCTGATCAACCTGATCGGCGAGCTGGTGATCACCAATGCGATGCTGGAGCAGCGCAGCGGCGGCCTGGATCCGATGGCGCACGAGCGCCTCCTGAGCTCGATCAGTCAGCTGGGCCGCAACACCCGCGAGCTGCAGGAAGCCGTCATGTCGATCCGCATGATGCCGATGGACTTCGTGTTCTCGCGCTTCCCGCGCATGGTGCGCGACCTGGCCGGCAAACTGGGCAAGAAGGTCGACTTCATCACCAACGGCGCCGCCACGGAACTGGACAAGGGCCTGATCGAGCGCATCGTCGATCCGCTGACCCACCTGGTGCGCAACTCGATCGACCACGGCGTCGAGATGCCGGCCGCGCGCGTCGCCGCCGGCAAGTCGGAGGCGGGGCGCCTGTTCCTGTCCGCCGGACACCAGGGCGGCAACATCGTCATCGAAGTCTCGGACGATGGCGCCGGCCTGAACCGCGAACGGATCCTGGCCAAGGCCGCCGAGAACGGCCTGGCGGTGTCGCCGAACATGAGCGACGAGGAAGTCTGGCAGCTGATCTTCGCACCGGGCTTCTCGACCGCCGAGCAGGTGACCGACGTGTCCGGCCGCGGCGTCGGCATGGATGTCGTCAAGCGCAACATCGCCTCGATGGGCGGCACGGTCGACATCCGTTCGGCGCGCGGCTTCGGCACCACCATCTCGATCTCGCTGCCGCTCACGCTGGCGATCCTGGACGGCATGTCGATCAGGAGCGGCGAGGAGATCTACATCCTGCCGCTGTCCTTCGTCGTCGAATCGCTGCAGCCGGCGCCCGGGGACATCCGCGACATCGCCGGGCGCGGGCGCGTGCTGAAGGTGCGCGGCGAATACCTGCCCCTGATTCCGCTGTACCAGATGTTCGACATCGCACCGCGCATCACCGAGCCGAGCGAGGGCATCGTGGTGATCCTCGAGACCGAGGGCAGGAAGGCCGCGCTGTTCGTCGACGAGCTGGTGGGCCAGCAGCAGGTGGTGGTGAAGAACCTGGAGGCGAACTACCGCAAGGTGGCCGGCATCTCGGGCGCCACCATCCTCGGCGACGGCGGCGTCGCCCTGATCCTGGACGTGGCCGCGCTGGTGCGCTCCTCGCGCCAGCTGCTCGACGACCCGCTCGTGTCGTCAGCGCGACTCCCCTGATTTTCAACCCAAGCTTTCAAACAAGAGGACGTGACCATGTCTACTGTACAAAACAACAAGCCGCTCGAAGGCGCCAACGACGGCGCCGGCAGCGAATTCCTGGCCTTCACCCTGGGCTCCGAGGAATACGGCATCGACATCCTCAAGGTGCAGGAGATCCGCGGCTACGAAGCCGTGACCCGCATCGCCAATGCCCCCGAATTCATCAAAGGCGTGATCAACCTGCGTGGCATCATCATTCCGGTGGTGGACATGCGCATCAAGTTCAAGCTCGGCACCCCGGTGTACGACCAGTTCACGGTCGTGATCATCCTGAACATCGGCGGCCGCATCATGGGCATGGTGGTGGACAGCGTGTCGGACGTGACCACGCTGACCCCGGACCAGATCAAGCCGGCCCCGGAAATGGGCACCGCCTTCAATTCCGACTACATGATCGGCCTGGGCACGGTGGACGAGCGCATGCTGATCCTGGTGGACATCGACAAGCTGATGTCGTCCAGCGAGATGGGCTTGATGGACAAGCTGGCAGCATGATCGCCGGGTGGGCGGCGATGCCGTCCACCCCGCGGACGGCACGCGCGACAAGGAACGAAAGCCCGCGAGGGCGCAGCAAGGAAGAGGCAACAACGTGCCGCAGCAAAAAACCGATACGGTCAAGGAGTTCGATTTCACGCGCAGCGACTTCGAACGGGTCCGCGCGCTGATCTACCAGCGCGCCGGCATCTCGCTGGCCGACAGCAAGCAGGAGATGGTCTACAGCCGCCTGGCGCGGCGCCTGCGCGCCACCGGCATCCAGTCCTTCGTGCGCTACCTCGACGACCTCGAAGGCGGCCGCATGGCCAGCGAGTGGGAATCGTTCACCAATGCGCTGACCACCAACCTGACGTCGTTCTTCCGCGAGGCGCATCACTTCCCGCTGCTGGAAGAGCACCTGCTCGGCCTGCGCCGCGGCGCAGGCGGCGCGCCGATCACGATCTGGTGCTCGGCGGCGTCGACCGGCGAGGAGCCGTACTCGATCGCGATGACGGCCTGCGAGGCCTTCGACACGCTCACGCCGCCGGTGCAGGTGGTGGCGACCGACATCGACACCAATGTGCTGGCCACCGGCGCCAACGGGGTGTATCCGATGGAACGCCTCGAGAAGCTGGGACCGGAGCGGCTGCGGCGCTTCTTCCTGAAGGGGAAGGGCGCCAACGAGGGGATGGGGCGGGTGCGCCCCGAACTGCGCAAGCTGGTCGAGTTCCGCCAGCTGAACCTGCTGGCCGACGACTGGCCGCTGCAGGGGCAGTTCGATGCCATCTTCTGCCGCAACGTGATGATCTACTTCGACAAGAACACGCAGCGCAAGATCCTGTCGCGCTTCGTGCCCCTGATGAAGCCGCACGCCCTGCTGTTCGCCGGGCATTCCGAAAACTTCCTGTACGTGTCGGACTCGCTGCGCCTGCGCGGCAAGACGGTGTACGAGCTCGACAAGGTGGGCCGCTGAGCGCGGCGAGACCATGAACAACCAGTTTGCCACCAACGTCTACTACGACCGCACCTTCGACTGCGACGCGGCCAAGATCCTGCCGGGGGAGTACTACTACACCGGCAAGAACATGCTGATCGTGACCGTGCTCGGCTCCTGCGTGTCGGCCTGCATCCGCGACCGCGTCACCGGCCTGGGCGGCATGAACCACTTCATGCTGCCGGACGGGGGTGGCGACGGCGGCAGCCCGGTGTCGGCCTCGATGCGCTACGGGAGCTTCGCGATGGAGATCCTGATCAACGACCTGCTCAAGGCGGGCGCGCGGCGCGAGCACCTGGAAGCCAAGGTGTTCGGCGGCGGCGCGGTGCTGCGTGGCTTCACGGCCATGAACGTGGGCGAGCGCAACGCGGCCTTCGTGACCAGCTTCCTGAAGACCGAGCGCATCCCGGTGCTGGCCTCGGACCTGAACGACGTCTACCCGCGCAAGGTGTACTTCTTCCCCAAGACCGGCAAGGTGCTGGTGAAGAAGCTGATGCAAACCCAAAACGATACGCTGGCAAAACGCGAGCTCGACTACGCCCGCCGACTCAAGGTCGAACCGGTGGCCGGCGACATCGACCTCTTCTGAGCGTTCCAGCCCGCATACAAGAAAAGACCTGAAAGGGACGACTCATGACAATCAAGGTACTGATCGTCGACGACTCTGCGCTGATCCGCAGCGTGATGAGCGAAATCGTCAACTCCCAGCCCGACATGGAGGTGGTGGCCACCGCCCCCGATCCGCTGGTCGCGCGCGAACTGATCAAGCGCCACAACCCGGACGTGCTGACCCTGGACGTCGAGATGCCGAAGATGGACGGCCTCGACTTCCTCGAAAAACTGATGCGCCTGCGCCCGATGCCGGTGCTGATGGTGTCCTCGCTGACCGAGCGCGGCTCGGAAATCACGATGCGCGCGCTGGAACTGGGCGCGGTCGACTTCGTCACCAAGCCGAAGATCTCGATCCAGACCGGCATGCGCGAGTACACCGAACTGATCGCCGACAAGATTCGCGCCGCCAGTCGCGCCCGCGTCAAGCGCGCCGTGCCCGGCGCGACCCCGGCGCCGCAGCTGTCGGCGCTGCGCAGCCCGCTGGTCTCGTCGGAAAAGCTGATCATCATCGGCGCCTCCACCGGCGGCACCGAGGCGATCCGCGAATTCCTGATGCAGATGCCCTCGGATTGCCCGGGCATCCTGATCGCCCAGCACATGCCGGAAGGCTTCACCACCTCGTTCGCGCGGC
>DAMCRY010000014.1:0-11071 GCA_032115075.1 Massilia sp. | reverse complement strand
CTCGTCCTTCTCCAAGCGCCTCGATTCGCTGTGCCGCATCAGCGTGGTCGAATCGCAAGGCAACGAGCGCGTGCTGCCGGGCCACGCCTACATCGCGCCGGGACACTCGCACCTGCTCCTGACCCGCTCGGGCGCGAACTACATGACGAAAATCGAGCAGAGCCCGCCGGTCAACCGGCACCGGCCCTCGGTGGACGTGCTGTTCCGCAGCGCCGCCCAGGCGGCGGGCAAGAACGCCGTTGGTGTTATCCTGACCGGCATGGGCAAGGACGGCGCCGCGGGCATGCTGGACATGCGCACCGCGGGCGCGCACAATTTTGCCCAGGACGAGGCGAGCTGCGTCGTATTCGGCATGCCGCGCGAGGCGATCGCCATCGGCGCGGCCCATGATGTGGGACCTTTGCAGGCGCTGCCGCGCATGGTGCTCGAGCACCTGGCGGCGCAGGGCAGCCGGGCGTTGCGCGTTTGATCCGGATGCGTTGTATCGATCCCCATTTTATCGCCGTACGGCAACAAAAATGCTATTCTGGAGGCTGCAAGCAGTCTTCATCCAATAAACCAAAGTACAAGATTCAAAACGGAGTAATTCATGGCTGATCCAAAGATGCGTTTTCTGGTTGTAGACGATTTCTCGACGATGCGACGCATCGTCCGGAATCTGTTGAAAGAACTGGGTTATGCCAATGTCGACGAAGCCGAGGACGGCGTGATGGCGCTGGCCAAGCTGCGCAGCGAACCATTCGATTTCGTGGTGTCGGACTGGAACATGCCGAACATGGACGGCCTGACCATGCTGCAGAACATCCGCGCCGATCCCGCGCTGGCCAAGCTGCCGGTGCTGATGGTGACCGCCGAAGCGAAGAAGGAAAACATCATTGCCGCCGCACAGGCGGGCGCCAGCGGCTACGTGGTCAAGCCTTTCACGGCCGCCACGCTGGACGAAAAGCTGAACAAGATCTTCGAAAAACTCGACAAAGCCGGAGCCTGAGATGCTTGAGCAGACGGTCGACGGGGCGCAGTTGCAAGCACCGCATGAAGAGGTCCTGAGCCGGATCGGACACATGACGCGCGCGCTGCACGAGAGCCTGCGCGGCCTCGGCCTCGACAAGCTGATCGAGAAGGCGGCGAGCGACATCCCGGATGCCCGCGACCGCCTCGACTACGTGGCGCGCCTGTCGGAGCAGGCCGCCAAGCGCGTGCTGGACGCCACCGATGCCGCCGGCCCGGTGCAGGACGCGATCGAGACCAGGTCGGGCGAGCTGTCGAATTCCTGGCGGTCGCTGCTCGAGAAGGGCGCCTCGGAAGAGGAGTGGCGCGCGCTGGCGCAGCGCACCGTCGCCGGCCTGGACGAGTCGCGCGCGGGCGCCGTCGCCACCCGCGCCCAGCTGATGGACATCATGATGGCCCAGGACTTCCAGGACCTGACCGGCCAGGTGATCGGCCGCATCACGGGCATCGCCCAGAACCTCGAGAAGCAGCTGGTGCAGGTGCTGATCGACTTCGCGCCGAGCGAGATCCGGCGCGAGCTCGACAACGGCCTGCTCAACGGCCCGCAGATCAACCCGGAAGGCAAGAGCGAGGTCGTGGCCGACCAGGGTCAGGTCGACGACCTGCTCGACAGCCTCGGCTTCTGAGCCGCCCAGGTCCGGCGTGGCGCCAGGCGCACCGCGCCAAGCGTCACGCACCACGCTTCACCCTGCGCCCACATGCATCAAACTAATTTCATTGTCCGTGAACCGCTGCTCGATCCAAAGCAGCGGGTCATCGGCTACGAGCTGTCGTGGCGGCACGACGACGGCCAGGTCCCGACCGACCAGGAGCTGGAAGACCTGGTCGCCTTCGTCGCCGAGCACGTCTGCCACGAAGAGCATGGCTGGCTGCTGCGCGACAAGCTGCTGTTCCTCGACGCGGTGCCGGCCATGCTGTCCACCGACGCGCTGCATGCGCTGCCGCCGGAGCGCACCGTCCTCACCCTCCACATCCGCAAGCTGACCGACCCGGACGTGCGTTCCGCCGTGCAGGCCGTGCGCGTGGGCGGGGTGGGGGTGTCGATCCGCGGCGCCGACCTCAAGCTGCTGGGCCGCAACCTGTCGCCCTATGCTTCCTTCGTCGAGGTGCAGTTCGCCGGCGGCGACGTCGCCACCCAGGCGCGCACCTACGCGGCCGCCAGGCATGCGGCGGTGCGCATGGTGGGCCGACCGGTGGCCACCTGGGCCGACTTCGACGCCTGCGCAGCGCTCGGCCTGGACGCCTTCGTCGGCAAGCTGCACCTGACCCCGCGGCCGGGCAACCCGGTCAAGGGCATGAATCCGAACCAGAGCGCGATCCTGCAGCTGATGCAGATGGTGCAGAACAACGACGACGTGCCCCGGATCGAGAATGTCCTGAAGCGCGACCCGGCGCTGACCTACAAGCTGCTGCGCTACATCAATTCGGCCGGCTTCGGCGCCGGCCGCGAGGTGCAGTCGCTGCGCCAGGCCATCGCCCTGCTGGGCTATGCGCCGCTGTACCGCTGGCTGGTGCTGCTGCTGGCCACCGCCAGCACCAGCGGCTATTCGCCGGTGCTGATGGAAACCGCCGTGGTGCGCGGCCGCCTGGCCGAGCTGCTGGGCCAGAAGGCGGTGCGCGGGGAGGGGGAGCACCTGTTCGTCGCCGGCATGTTCTCGCTGCTGGACCGCCTGCTGGGGCTGCCGATGAAGGAGGTGCTGGACACGGTGCCGCTGCCGGAAGAGGTGGTGGAGGCGCTGCTCGGCAGGGAAGGGCGCTACGGGCCCTACCTGGCGCTGGCGGAGGCCTGCGAGCTCAATTCCAACCTGGTGGCCTCGCTGGCGGCCTCGCTCGACATCAGCCCGCTGGAGGTGAACAAGGCGCACCTGTCGGCGCTGGCCTGGGCGCAGTCGGTGGCGGCCTGAGGTAGGGTGGGACGGCTCCACCGGACAATACGATAGACCGTGACGTGAACGCCGCCCGCGCGTTCAACGCGTCTTCAGCGCGCGGCCGCCTGCCGCTCTCCCGCCCTGCTGGTCACGAAGCGCTCCAGCGTCTGCTGCATCTGCATCGAGATCGCCGCGAAGCTGCAGCCGATCTGCACCTGCTCGCCGAGCAGGAAGGTACGGAAGGGCCGCATCAGCCTGACTTCGAGGTCGGCCGTCAGGACCAGGTTGGGGCCGAGTTCCAGCCGCACGCCCTCGAGTTTCTTCCCGACGTGCAGTCCGAAGCACTGCTCGGGCGTGGCGCGCAGCCCCACGCCGCCCTGCGAGAAGTCGTACAGCGGCAGATCGTACAGCCTGCCCTGCACCCGGAAGCTGGCCGTGTAGTTGACGCCCACCGGGGTCTCCACGCGGCGCTGGGCGCGCCGGTTCAGGACCAGGCAGGAGGCGGGGAATTCGGCCGCCACGTGCAAGGGGTTGGCCGGCAGCGGCCTCCAGGACTGGTCGAGCTCGAACTGCAGCTTGGCGCTGCCGCCCAGCGAAGCGACCAGGATCGCCCTGCCGGCGGGCGGGCGCTCGCTGCCGGTGAAGTCGATCACGAAATGCGGCAGTTCCGGGTCGACCGACTCGATGCGCGCCAGCAGCGGCTCGATCCAGCCGGCCGGGAACACCGTGATCGCCGCGCCCGAGGCCGCCAGCGAGGTCAGCGCTTCGCCGATGTCGAAGGGGTCGCGCATCTCATGCGGCTGGGCATTGCCGCCGATGCGGCTCAGCGCGTCGGTGGGCTTGGGCGGTCCTTTGCGGTTCAAGGGGACGGCGGGAGCGTTCACGGCAGCGGTTCCTCGGTCAAGTTCTTTGTCAAATGTTAATTCATGCGTGGACAAAGTATATAGCCAACTGGTCGATCGTTGCAATTTAGCAAGCAACCGTGCCGTTTTGCCATCGACTCAGATTTCGAGATTGTCGATCAAGCGGGTGTTGCCCAGCTTGGCCGCGGCCAGCACCACCAGTGGGGCGCCGCTTTCCAGGTCGGCGCCGGCCGGGGCCTTCAGGTCGGCGCGCTTGCGGATCGACACATAGTCTGGCTTCCAGCCGCGCGCGGCTAGGTGGGCCATCGCCTGCGCCTCGACCGCCGCCACGTCGCGCGCACCGCCGCGCATCGCCTCGGCCACGGCATTGAGCTGCTGGTACAGCACCGGGGCCTTGGCCCGCTCTTCGCTCGAAAGGTAGCCGTTGCGCGAGGACAGCGCCAGGCCGTCGTCGGCACGGAAGGTCTCGGCGCCGATGATCTCGGTCGGCAGCGCGAACTGGCGCGCCATGTTTCGGATGATCATCAGCTGCTGGTAATCCTTCTTGCCGAACACGGCGACGCGCGGCTGCACGCAGGAGAACAGCTTGGTCACGACCGTGCACACGCCGTCGAAGAAGCCGGGGCGGAACTCGCCTTCCAGCGTGTTGCCGAGGCCGTCCGGCGGGCGCACGCGGTATTCCTGCGGTTCCGGGTACATGTCTTTCTCGGTCGGCGCGAACAGCACGTAGACGCCTTCCTTCTCCAGTTTCTCGACGTCGGCCTGGAAGGTGCGCGGGTATTTGTCGAAATCCTCGTTCGGGCCGAACTGCAGGCGGTTCACGAAGATCGAGGCGACCACCGGATCGCCGTGCCTGCGCGCCAGGCGCATCAGGGACAGATGGCCTTCGTGGAGGTTGCCCATCGTCGGCACGAAGGCGGTGCGCAGCTGGCCGCGCAGCTGGTCGCGCAGTTCGTCGATGGAGGAAATGATTTTCATATTGTTGAATCGAATGAAGCTGATAAGGTAGCCGGCTTCTCAAGCCGGGGAATAGGCCAGGCGCACGTAGATCGGCGCGAAAGGTTCGGCCTGCGTGATCTCGATCAGGGTTTCCTTCGCCAGTTCGAGCATGGCGACAAAGTGTACAACGACGATCGGCGCCGTGTGCCGGCCGGCGAACAAATCCGAGAATTCAACGAAGCGCTGCGACTGCAGGGTGCGCAGGATGGCCGACATGTGCTCGCGCACCGACAGTTCCTGGCGGCCGATGCGGTGGTGCTGGGTCAGCCTGGCGCGCCGCATGACGTCGAGCCAGGCGCGCTGCAGGTCCCAGGGGTCGACGTCCGGGAATACGGGCGCCAGCCCCTGCTCCACGAACAGTTGCGGGCGCACGAAGTCGCGCCCTTCCTGGGGCAGGGCGCCGAGCGCCAGCGCCGCGGCCTTGATCTGCTCGTAGTCCAGCAGCCGGCGCACCAGTTCGGCGCGCGGGTCGCCGACGTCCTCGACCAGGTCGTCCTGGCGCTTGGGCAGCAACATGCGCGACTTGATCTCGATGAGCATCGCCGCCATGAGCAGGTACTCGGCGGCCAGTTCCAGGTTGCGCTGGCGGATCTGCTCGACGTATTCCAGGTATTGCAGGGTCACCTGCGCCATCGGGATGTCGAGGATGTTGAAGTTCTGCTTGCGGATCAGGTACAGCAGCAGGTCGAGCGGACCTTCGAAGGCGTCGAGGAAGACCTCGAGCGCGTCCGGCGGGATGTACAGGTCGCTGGGCAGGCGCGTCAGCGGCTCGCCGTACAGGCGGGCGATGGCCGCCTCGGCCGCGTCGGCGGCCGCGTTCAGCGCTGCGTCGTCCGGCGGTGGAGGCGTCCCGTCCTGCTGGGGATCGGCCGCGGCCTGCATCAGCTGCGGCTCGGCCTGCTCTGGCAGCATGGGGACGCGTCCTGGCTCAGACCTTGGTCTGGTACGGGTAGGCGTTCTGGCGCAGGCGCGACTGCCTGATGCGTTCCTGCTCGTCCAGCGACAGCGGGGCCTTGTCCCACAGCAGGGCGCGGCCTTCGACCTGGCGCTCTTCCATGCCCGGGGTCTTGGCCTTCAGTTCCTTGATGAACTTGGTGTGCTCGGATTCGTACAGCGAGTGTTGTTTCTTGAAGATCATGATTCTAAGAAAGAGTTAAGAAGCCCCGGCAGATTCTTCTGCAGCGGGGCGGCTGCGTCAAGCTCATTTGCACATTACTTGTGCATTACTTATGCAGTTCGTTCAGCTGGCGCGCGATGATGTCGTGGCTGAGCCACAGCACCGGTGCGATCTTTTCCGAGGCGCCGTGGAACATCAGCGGGCCGGCGCCTTCCAGCACCAGGCTCGACAGGTGGTCGGTGATCAGGGCCTTGCGGTCCTTGTGCATGGCGGTCATCTCTTCCGAGGTGCCGATCATGACGTCCGCCAGGGCCGGGGTGTTATCCATCGGCCAGGCTTCGAAATTGCGGAACTCGGCGCTGGTCACGTCGTTATTGTACTGCTCGATCTTGTCGAGCAGGGATTGCAGCGATACGCCGTCGCCCAGCAGGTCCTGGCAGATCGCCCACTGCTGCTCGGCCCATGCTCCGCCGCCCTCCTTCTTCAGGGCGCTCAGGAGCGGGAACAGCGACAGCTCGACGCCGACGAAGATGTCCGAGGAGTTGGTGCGGATTTCCGGGCAGTTGAAGACGGTGGCGGCGATGCCGTCCTTCCAGGCGGCTTCGGCGATGCTTTCCAGGCGCATCTTGGCGTAGCCCTGGGTGTAGTTGGTGTAGGTCTGCCAGGTATACTCGCCCTTGATGAGGATCTCGGTGCCGTGGTAGCCGTAGGCGGTGTAGCGCACTTCGCCGCCGGCCTTCGTGACGCGCTCGCGGATCGCGCTCGATGCGTCGATCAGGTACTTCAGCGTGTTGGCGGTGACTTCGTCGAAGTTCATCAGGATCAGCTTGCCCAGGTCGCTTTCCAGCAGGGCGCGCGAGGACATGAAGCGCTCGCCGCGGCCCTTGTAGATGCGGTTGGCGATGGCCAGGAAGGCCTTGATCTTCGGGATGCCGCCGGCCATGGTGTGGGCGAAGAAGACATTGGCGCCTTCCGGGATCAGCTTGTCGATCTCGCCCATCACCTGGGCGGCGCTGGTGGTGAAGCGGCGCACGCCGGCTTCGCGGCAGCGCTCGATCTTTTCCCAGTCCAGCTTGTCTTCCTGCCAGCTCTTCAGGGTGATACCGGACAGCATCTCGGTCGGGTTCCGCTCGCCTTCCGGCGCGTCCATGTCGAAGCCGGCCATCAGCGGCACGTTGATGATCCTGCCGCCCAGCTTCTCTTCCGCCTCCGCGTGTTCTTCCGCGGTCAGGGCGCGCAGGGCGCCGGACTCGTCGCGGCGTCCGACGGTGATGCCGACGATGGTCATGCCGGCTGCGCGCGCCTCGTCGATCAGGCCGTTCACATAGCCGCGGCCGAACAGTTCGCCGAACAGGACGAAGACGTCGCCTTTACGGAACACATTGGCCTGAGGGATATGGCGGAGGGGAGTGAATTCGGTCATCTTATTATCTACCTATCTTGTAATGGTCTGAAGAAGGCCTGCCGGCAAGGCCGTAGGGGCGCGAGTTTCAGAAAGAACATGCCATTATAACGTTGTGGTTGATGGCGGGAGTTGATTTTGGCGGTTGGGAAGGTGGTGCAGGGAGGCAGAGGTGGTGCGCTTGGGAACTTGGGTTCGCGCCTGCGCGGGAAGTCGTAGGCGCCAGTGGCGCGTACGACGGTCTAAAGGCTAACGGTTGAACGAGACACCGTAGTCCGCTACTTCAAACGTCGCTCCCGCACAGGCGGGAGCCCAATTTGCGTGAATTAACGTTAACGAATGCGCATGCCCGGGGTAGCGCCCGGCATCGGATCCAGCAGATACAAGCCCGGATTCGCCTTCTCGTCCGCCGCCGAAGCACACAGCACCATGCCTTCCGACACACCGAACTTCATTTTGCGCGGCGCGAGGTTGGCGACCATGACGGTCAGCTTGCCGACCAGGTCTTCCGGCTTGTAGGCCGACTTGATGCCCGAGAACACGTTGCGGTAGCGGCCTTCGCCCACGTCCAGGGTCAGGCGCAACAGCTTGCCGGCGCCTTCGACGTGTTCGCAGTTGACGATCTTCGCCACGCGCAGGTCGATTTTGCCGAAATCGTCGATCGAGATTTCCGGCGCCAGTTCTTCGATGTCGCCCGCGGCGGGTGCGTCGGCGGGCGCCACCCCGGCTGCGGCGGTTTCCACTGCAGCAGCAGGTGCGGCGGCCGGCGCCGCAGGAGCGCCTGCCGGCTTGTCGAACAGGTTCTCGACCATCTTCGCATCCACGCGCTGCATCAGGTGGCTGTAGGCGCCGATGGTGCGGCCCAGCATGGTCTCGTAGACGGCGGCGCCGTGGGTATCGGCCCAGCTCAGCTGGCCGTCGCCCAGGAACTCGGTGACGCGCGCGGCCACGTGCGGCAGCACCGGCGACAGCATGATGGTCAGCTGACGGAACAGGATCAGGGCGGTGGTGCAGACGTCGTGCAGCTCGGAGACCTTGCTCTCGTCCTTGGCCAGCAGCCAGGGCTTGTGCTCGTCGACGTACTGGTTGACGACGTCGGCGATCTCCATGATCTCGCGCAGGGCGCGGCCGTACTCGCGCGCTTCGTACGCGGCGGCGATGCCGGCCTGGCGCTCGGCGCCGTCGACCATCAGGGCCTTGCAGATCCATTCCTTGGCGGTCGGCGACAGGGTATCGGCCAGCTTGCCGTCGAACTTCTTGGCGATGAAGCCGGCGCAGCGGCTGGCGATGTTGACGTATTTACCGATCAGGTCGCTGTTCACGCGGGCGACGAAGTCCTCGCCGTTGAAATCCAGGTCTTCGACCTTGGCGTTCAGCTTGAACGCCAGGTAGTAGCGCAGCCATTCCGGGTTCATGCCCAGTTCCAGGTAGCGCAGCGGCGAGATGCCGGTGCCGCGCGACTTCGACATCTTTTCGTTGTTGACCGTCAGGTGGCCGTGGACGGCGACCTTCAGCTTGTCGATGATCGGGTGGCCCGAGAAGTTCAGCATCGCCGGCCAGAACAGCAGGTGGAAGGACACGATGTCCTTGCCGATGAAGTGGACCTGCTCGGCCGCCGGATCCTGCAGGAAGGCTTCGTAGTCGATGCCCTGTTTGCCGAAGTAGTTCTTCAGCGAGGCCAGGTAGCCGACCGGCGCGTCCAGCCACACATAGAAGAACTTGCCCGGCGCATCCGGAATCGGGATGCCGAAATAGGGCGCGTCACGCGAAATGTCCCAGTCGGCCAGCTTCTCGCCGGATTCGCCCAGCCATTCCGACACCTTGTTGACCATTTCCGGCTGCAGGCGGCCCGGGGTGTTCAGCCATTCCTTCAGGAAGGTGAAGCAGCGCGGGTCGGACAGCTTGAAGAAATACTGTTCCGAAGGCTTGAGGATCGGGGTCGAGCCGGTGAACACCGAGAATGGGTTGATCAGTTCGGTCGGCTGGTAGGCGGCGCCGCAGACTTCGCAGTTGTCGCCGTACTGGTCCTTGGCGTGGCAGGTCGGGCACTCGCCCTTGATGTTGCGGTCGGCCAGGAACATGCCCTTGACCGGGTCGTAGAAACGGTCGACGGTCTTGGTGACGATCAGGCCTTCGTCGCGCAGCTTGCGGTAGATGCCCTGGGAGAGCTCGACGTTTTCCGGCGAATCGGTCGAATACCAGTTGTCGAAGGCGATGTGGAAGCCGTTCAGGTATTGCGGGCGGCCGGCGGCGATCTTGGCGACGAATTCCTGCGGCGTGATGCCTTCCTTCTCGGCGGCGATCATGATCGGCGTGCCGTGGGTGTCGTCGGCGCAGACGAAGTGCACCTGGCGCTGCTGCCCGCCATCGCGCTGCATTCGCTGGAAGCGGACCCAGATGTCGGCCTGGATGTATTCCATCATGTGGCCGATATGGAAGGCAGCGTTGGCGTAGGGCAGGGCAGTGGTGACGAACAGCTTGCGGGTCATGGTCGAAGCGCTATAGGTTTTGAAAAGAAGCATTTTAACAGCCGAAGGCCCCGGATGCGCAGGGGGGATGCGTCCGTCCGGACCGGGTTTGCCATTCCGGCAAGAGTCGGAGCACGAGCATTGTGGCGTTTTGCGCTACACTTCGCCCCAGTCACCATGGAGAACCACATGAGCATCACTGAGAACGACGTCAAGGCGGCCTTGTCGGCGGTCATCGATCCTAACACCGGGAAGGACTTCGTCACTTCCAGGTCCATCAAGAACATCAAGATCACGGGCGCCGACGTCGCGCAGGACGTTGAATTAAGCGTCGAGCTGGGCTATCCGGCGGCCAGCCAGGTCGCGGCGATCCGCGACAGCGTCATGGCCGGCGTGAAGGCGCTGCCGGGCGTCGGCAACGTCACCGTCAAGGTCACCAGCAAGATCCTGTCGCACGCGGTCCAGCGCGGCCTGAAGGTGATGCCGAACGTGAAGAACATCATCGCCGTCGCCTCGGGCAAGGGCGGGGTGGGCAAGTCGACCACGGCCGTCAACCTGGCCCTGGCCCTGGCCGCGGAAGGCGCCAGCGTCGGCATCCTCGACGCCGACATCTACGGCCCTTCGCAGCCGATGATGTTGGGGATTAACGCGCGTCCCGAAAGCACCGACGGCAAGACCATGGAGCCGCTCGAGAACCACGGCGTGCAGGTGTCCTCGATCGGCTTCATGATCGACCCGGACGAGCCGATGGTCTGGCGCGGCCCGATGGTCACCGGCGCGCTGCAGCAGCTGCTCGAGCAGACCAACTGGCGCGATCTCGATTACCTGATCGTCGACATGCCGCCGGGCACCGGCGACATCCAGCTGACCTTGTCCCAGAAGGTGCCGGTCACCGGCGCCGTGATCGTCACCACGCCCCAGGATATCGCCCTGCTGGACGCGCGCAAGGGCCTCAAGATGTTCGAGAAGGTCGGCATCCCGATCATCGGCGTGGTCGAGAACATGAGCACCCACATCTGCTCCAACTGCGGCCATCACGAGTCGATCTTCGGCGAGGGCGGCGGCGAGAAGATGTGCCGCGACTTCGGCGTCGACTTCCTCGGCAAGCTGCCCCTGACCCTGTCGATCCGCGAGCAGACCGATTCCGGCCGCCCGACCGTGGTGGCCGATCCGGAAGGCCCGGTGGCCACCATCTATAAAGAGATCGCGCGCAAGGTGGCGGTCAAGGTGGCCGAGAAGGCAAAGGACATGAGCAGCAAGTTCCCGAGCATCGTCGTCAAGAACGACTGATTCCGCATGCGCCTGAGCAGCATCCGCGCGCGCCTGGCGGCGCTCGGCGCGCTGCC
>DAMCRY010000013.1:18214-25184 GCA_032115075.1 Massilia sp. | reverse complement strand
GCCCGCGGCCACGCCGTCGGCGCCGATCGCCAGCGCCTGGGCGCCGGTCTGGTTGGCGGTCAGCTGGCGGGTCAGCACGTCGGCCAGGCCCATGCCGCGCTTGGCCAGGTTCTGGCTCAGCTGCTGGTCCAGCATGCCGGTGAACATCTTGGTCTGGTTGTTGTCCATCAGGCCATCCTGGGGCGTCGCCTCGCGCATGCTCTTCATCATCATGTTGATGAACATGGCTTCGAACTGGGTGGCGGCCTCCTTCAGCGCGGCCGGCGAACCATTCTTGGCGCCCTGGCGGAGTTCGCCCAGGCCCTTGGTGTCGAGGGCGAACTTGCTGGTGAGGTCAGTGGACGGGGAGCCGATCATGATGGTCGTTGCTATTGTTTAAATGATTTCGAGTTCGGCGCGCAGCGAACCGGCGGCCTTGAGCGCCTGCAGGATGGCCAGCAGGTCTTGCGGCGTGGTGCCGATCGAGTTCATGGCCTTCACCACTTCCGCCAGCGAGGCGCCGCCCTTGACCATGAGCACGCGGCCCGGGTCCTTCTTGATGTCGACCGAGCGGTTCTGGGTCACGGCGGTCACGCCGCGCGAACCCGGGTTCGGCTGGCTGACCTCGGTATCGGAACCGACCGTCACGGTCAGGTTGCCGTGCGAGATCGCGCAGTTCTCCAGCATCACGGCCTGGTTCATCACGACCGAGCCGGTGCGCGCATTCATGATCACCTTCGCTGAATCACGGGCGCGATTGATGTCGATGCTTTCCAGCTGACCGATGAAGGCGACGCGCTGGTCGCTCGAGGACGGGGTGCGCACGCGGATCACGCGGCCATCCAGGGCGGTGGCGATGCCGGGGCCGAACTGGTCGTTGATGGCTTCCACGACCCGGGCGGCGGTCGAGAAATCGGTCTGGTTCAGTTCCAGGCGGATCTGGTTGTCCGCGCCGAGGTTCGAGGCGACGGCGCGCTCGACGGTGGCGCCGGCCGAGATCTTGCCGACGGATAGGTGGTTCACCTGCACCTGGGCGCCGCCGGCCTGGGCGCCGACGCCGCCGACCAGCACATTGCCCTGGGCCATCGCATACACCTGGCCATCGGCGCCGTGCAGCGGCGTCATGAGCAGGGTGCCGCCGCGCAGGCTTTTCGCGTTGCCGATCGAGGACACGGTGATGTCGATGGTCTGGCCCGGCTGGGCGAAGGCCGGCAGCGAAGTGGTGACCATCACGGCCGCGACGTTCTTCAGTTGCAGCTGGGTGCCGGGCGGCAAGTTCACGCCCTTCTGCTGCAGCATCGCCTGGATCGACTGCACGGTGAAGGGGGTTTGACTGGTCTGGTCGCCGGTGCCGTCCAGGCCCACGACGATGCCGTAGCCCGACAGCTGGTTCTGGCGCACGCCGGCGATGCTGGCGAGGTCCTTCAGGCGCTCGGCCTGGGCCATGGGCGCCGCACCCAGCATGGCGGCGCAGAGCAAGGCGATGGAAGCGAATCTCAAACGCATGATCGGTAAGTCCTCAGAACGGCAGCATCGACTGGAAGAAGCGCGACAGCATATTGCTCATCTCCGCGCGGTCGACCCGGCTGTTGGTGCGGTACTCGACGCGCGCGTCGGCGATCACGCTCGACGAGACGACGTTGCCCGGCTGGATGGTGTCCGGCGCAACCATGCCCGAGAAGCGGATGAACTCGATGCCCTTGTTCATGGCGACCTGCTTCTCGCCGGCCACGATCAGGTTGCCGTTCGGGAGCACTTCGGTGACCGTCACGCCGATCGTGCCGGTGAAGTTGTTCGAGGCGCTCTGGGTGTCGGCATCGGCGAACTTGTTGGCGCCTTCGAGGGCCACGCCGGCGCCGATCCTGGCCTGCAGCGGACCGGGCACCGAGAAGCTGGCGCTGCCCGACTTGCTGCCGGTGCTGGCGCCCGACTTGCCGGCCGAGGTGCGCTCGGTGATATTGACCGTCAGCAGGTCGCCGATGTGGCGCGCGCGGCGGTCTTCGAACATCGGGCGGTAGCTGCCCGCGTTGTAGATGGCGCCGTCCGCGCTTGGGGCGGCCTGCACCAGCATCGGGCGGCTCGAGGTCGGGCCCTGGACGATGGTGCTCGGGGTGGTCGAGCAGCCGGCCAGGGCGGCCAGCAGCGCAACGATCGCGAAAGTCGGTTTCATGCGGATGAAAGGATTAAAGCTGAGACAGTTTCTGCAGCATCTGGTCGGACGTGGTGATCGCCTTGCTGTTGATCTCATAGGCACGCTGGGTCTGGATCATGTTGACCATTTCCTCGACCACGTTGACGTTCGACGATTCGACATAGCCCTGCATCAGCACGCCGGAACCGTTGGTGCCGGGCACGTTCAGGTTCGGGTTGCCCGAGGCGCCGGTCTCGACGTACAGGTTCTCGCCGCGCGATTCCAGGCCGGCCGGATTGATGAAGGTGGCCAGCTGCAGCGAGCCGATCTGGGTCGGCGCGACCGTGCCCGCCAGTTTCACCGAGACGGTGCCGTCGCGGCCGACGGTGATCGCCTCGGCATTCGCCGGGATGGTGATGGCGGGCTGGATCACGAAGCCGCTGGAGGTGACCAGCTGGCCGTTGGCGTCGGTCTGGAACGAGCCGTCGCGGGTATACGCCTGGGTGCCGTCGGGCAGCAGCACCGGGAAGAAGCCCGATCCGTTGACCATCACGTCCTTCGAGTTGCCGGTCAGTTGGGGATTGCCCTGGGTGTGGATGCGCTCGGTGGCGACGGTGCGCACGCCGGTGCCGATCTGCAGGCCCGAAGGCAGGTTGCTCTGCTGCGAGGACTGGGCGCCGGGCTGGCGCACGTTCTGGTACAGCAGGTCCTCGAACACGGCGCGGGATCGCTTGAACCCGTTGGTGCTGACGTTGGCGAGGTTGTTCGAAATGACGTCGAGGTTGGTCTGCTGCGCTTCGAGGCCGGTCTTGGCGATAAACAGCGAACGGATCATGGAATTCTCCTAAAGGCGGCGGACGAGGTCCGCCACGTACAGGAGAATTATGCAGCGGCAACTATCAATTCAAAGCGAGGATCTGGGTGGCTTTCGCGGCGTTATTCTCGGCGTTCTTCAAGAGGCTCATTTGTGTCTCGAAGGAACGTGCCAGGCTGATCATCTCGACCATGGAGTCGATCGCGCTGACGTTGCTGCCTTCCAGCGCGCCGCCCGCCACGCTCACCGTGGGGTCGGCCTGGGCCGTGCCGCCGTCCTTCAGGCGGAACAGGCCGTCGTCGCCGCGAACCAGGTTGTCGGTCGGCGGATTGACCAGTTTCAGGCGGCCGAGGATGTTGCTGGCAGCCGGCTGGTCGGTGGTCGAGATGGTGGAAATCGTGCCGTCGCCGCCGACCGTGACGGTGACGTCGGGCGGGATCGTGATCGGGCCGCCCTCGCCCGCGACGGTCATGCCGCCCGCGGTGGTGAGCAGGCCATTGGGGCTGGTCTGCAGCGAGCCGTTGCGGGTGTACGCTTCGGTCCCGTCCGGCATCTGCACCGCCAGCCAGCCTTCTCCCTTGATCGCCACATCCAGGTCGCGCCCGGTGACCTGCAGGGCGCCGGACGCGAAGTTGGCGCCGGCGGTCGAATCGACCACGAAGGCGCGCGTCGGCAGGCCTTCGCCCTGCACCGGCACCGCGCGGAACACGTCCAGCTGGGCGCGGAAGCCCGTGGTGTTCACGTTGGCCAGGTTGTTCGAGGTCGTGGCCTGCTTTTCGAGGATGTGCTTGGCGCCGGAGGCGGCGGTGTAGATCAGGCGGTCCATCGTTGTTGCTCCATTGTGGGGCTGCTCTCGGGCGCTTGCATGTCGATTAGCGCAGGTTCACCAGCGTCTGCAACACCGAATCCTGCGTCTTGATCGTCTGCGCATTCGCCTGGTACACGCGCTGCGCCGTGATCATGTTCACCAGCTCGGCCGTCAGGTCGACGTTCGAGCTTTCCACCGCCGACTGCTGCAGCACGCCCATGCCGCCGCTGTTCGGGGTGCCGAGCAGCGGGACGCCCGAATTGGCCGATTCGGCGAAGGCATTGTTGCCCAGCGGTTCGAGGCCGTTCGGGTTGGTGAAGTTGGCCAGGATCACCTGGCCCAGCGGCTTGGTCTGGCCGTTGCTGTACTGGCCCAGGATGGTGCCGTCGGTGCCGGTGGTGAAGCGCTGCAGGTTGCCGGCCGCGTAGCCGTCCTGGATCAGCTTCTTCTCGCTGGTGGCGGTACCGTACTGGGTGGTGCCGTTGTAGTCGATCGTGATCGGCAGGGTCAGCTCGGAGCCGGTGGGCGGGAAGATCGGCAGCTTCGCGGACAGCACGCCGGCGACGCCCGAGGTCGCCTTGTTCAGGCCGCCGTTGGTGTCGAATTTCAGCTGGCCGATCTCCCTGGCCGGCACCTTGATGACCTTGGCCATCGCCGCATCGATCTGGGCCGGGGTCGCGCCCGGCACGGCGGCGGCGTCGGCGGCGGCCTTGCCGATCGCGGTCAGGTTGGCGTCGTCGGCACCCTTGTCGTCGGCCTTCGCCACCACCATGGCGGCGGCGGCATCGGAGTAGGTCTTCAGGGCCGCGGCGATTTCGGTCGCCACCGGCGGCACCGCCTTGGTGGCGGCTTCCCAGGCGGCGCGGGCATCGTTCACCGCCGTGAAGTCGGGGCCGCTGCCCTGCGAGGCCGCCGCCACGTCCATGGCCGAAATCTCGACGCCGTCGACGGCCGCGTACACGTTCCAGGTGCCCGCCTCGCTGCCCTTGACGTAGAAGGTCGACAGCACGTGCGGATTGCCCAGGGTGTCGTAGACGCTCATCGGGGTCTGCTTGTTGTACGAGGTCGGATCGTCCGCATTGAAGGTGCCGGTCGTCGGCGGCAGGCTGCGCGAGTCCAGGTTCAGCTCCATCTTGACGGCCGAGGTCTTGACCGGCGCCAGGTCCGAGGTGTCGATCTGCAGCGGGGTCGGCGCGCCGGCGACCAGCTGGCCGTTCTGGTTCAGGCCATAGCCGGTGAGCTTGGCGCCTTGCGCGTTGATCAGGAAACCGTTCTTGTCCAGCGAGAACTGGCCGTTGCGGCTGTACTGCACCATGCCCGAGGCCTCGGTACGGAAGAAGCCGGCGCCGTTGATGGCGATGTCGAGCGGGTTGTTCGAGGCTTCGATATTACCTTGCGTGAACTGCTGGGCGATGGCCGCGACCTTCACGCCGATGCCGGCCGAGATGCCGCCGGCGCCGTTGAGCGAGCTGGCGTAGACGTCGGCGAACTGGGTGGTCGAACCCTTGAAACCGACCGTGCTGGCGTTGGCGATGTTGTTGCCGATGACGTCGAGGGATTTGGCAGCGCCGTTCAAGCCGCTCAGGCCTTGTTGGAAAGACATGGTGTACTCCTGAAAAAGTGAGAAGTAAGCGGCTCGGCTTACAGGACTTGCTTGATGTCGGCCATGGTGACGGCACCCTTGCCCGGCAGGTTCAGCTTGATCCCGTCCTTGGCGTTGGTGGTGACGCTGGCCACGCTGTCGAAGGACAGCGGCTTGGCGTCGGTCACGGGCTCGCCGCCGCGCAGGGCGACCACCTTGTAGGTGTAGGTACCGTCCGGCAGCACGACCGGCTTGCCGTCTTCGCCCAGCGCCTCCGGGTCGGGAATGCCATCCCAGGCGATCGGCACCACGCCGGCTTCCTGGGCGCCGAGTTCGATGGTGGCGACTTCCTTGCCGGTGGTGGCGCTGGTGATGACCACCTGCAGCTTGTCGACCGCGCTGCCAAGTTCGGCGCCGAGGATGGCCTTGCCTTCGTACAGGCCCAGCTTGTTGCCCTCGACCAGCACGCCATGGCCGATCAGGTTGGTCGCCTGCAGGGCCTCGGTCGACTGGTAGCTGCTCTTCAGCGTTTCCAGGGTGGCGTTGAGCTTGTTGACGCCGGTGACGGTGGACAGCTGGGCCAGCTGGCTGGTGACCTGGGCGTTGTCGAGCGGGTTCAGCGGATCCTGGTTCTTCAGCTGGGTCACGAGCAGGGTCATGAACTTGTCGGTGTCGGCCTGGACGCTGTCGACTTCGGCCTTCCTGGCGTTCATGGTCGACATCACGTCGCTGATGTTGTTGTTGGCGCCGGTGGTGTTTACGGTGGTCATGGTTGCGTGTCGTTATTGATTACGAACCCAGGGTCAGGGTCTTGAGCAGCATGGTCTTGGCCGCGTTCATGGTTTCGACGTTGGTCTGGTAGGAGCGCGAGGCCGACATCATGTTGACCATCTCGTCGACCACGTTCACGTTCGGCATCGACACATACCCCTTCTCGTCGGCCAACGGGTGTTTCGGGTCGTAGACCTGCTTCAGCGGCGACGGGTCCTCGACGACTTCGCGCACGCGCACCGCGGTGGCGCCGGACTGCTGGGGCACGGCTTCGAACACGACCGCCTTGGCGCGGTAGGCTTCGCCGCTCGGGCTGGTGGCGCTGTCGGCGTTGGCGAGGTTGCTGGCGGTGGTGTTCAGGCGCTGGGCCTGGGCGCTCATGGCCGAACCGCTGACGTTGAAGATGTTGAAGAGGGACATGTCGCTTACCTGTTACCTGTTACCTGTTATTGGCCCTGGATGGCGGCCAGCAGGCCCTTGATCTGGTGGTTGATCATCGTGATGCCCGCCTCGTAGCGCAGGCCGTTGTCGGCGAACTGGTTGCGCTCCACATCCATGTCGACCGTGTTGCCGTCGACGCTGCCCTGCACCACGCCGCGGTACAGCACCGGGGTGCCGTTGGCCAGCATGTCGCCGGTCGGCGCGCCGCGCCCGATGTGGCCCTGGCTGGTGGTCGCCAGCGGCCCCGCGCCAGCGCCCTTGGCCGCCAGCGCACCCTGCAGCGCGCTGTTGAAATCGACGTCGCGCGCCTTGTAGTTCGGCGTGTCGGCATTGGCGATGTTCGACGCCAGCAGTTCCTGGCGCTGGGCGCGCAGGGACAGGGCCGTTTCATGGAAACTCAGGTACTGGTCGATCTTGCCGATCATGCCGCCTCCTGCTGGATGC
>DAMCRY010000013.1:0-18197 GCA_032115075.1 Massilia sp. | reverse complement strand
GAGAAAGACGGGCAAAACCCGGCTATTCAAAGTTTCGCTGGGGAATCACATGCCTACAATGGCAGCATCTTCTCTTTCCGCCGCAGGTTTGCGCGAGTCCAGCATGAAACGCCACACCACCGCCTTCTTCCTGTCCGCCGCCGTGCTCGCCGCGCCCTGCGCGCAGGCGCAGCAGGTCGCCCAGCGCCAGAACCTGCCGGCGCTGCGCACCGTCGTCGAGCAGTTCCTTCAGACGCAGACCGCCGGCCTGCCCGGCCAGGTGACGGTCAAGGTCGGCCAGGTCGACCCGCGCACCAGCCTGGCGGCCTGCCCGGCGCCGGAAGCCTTCCAGCAGCCCGGCGCCCGCGCGTGGGGAAAAACAACGGTCGGCGTACGCTGCACCGCGCCGAGCCCGTGGACGGTGTATATTCAGGCCACCGTGAACGTGGTCGCCGACTACGTGGCGGCCGCGGTGCCGCTGGCCCAGGGCCAGCCGGTCGACGCCGGCCAGCTCGTCATGATGAAGGGCGACATCGCCGCCATGCCGAACGGCATCATCACCGACATGGCCCAGGCCATCGGCCGCACCCCGAC
Source organism: Massilia sp. (assembly GCA_032115075.1). Classification (GTDB taxonomy): domain Bacteria; phylum Pseudomonadota; class Gammaproteobacteria; order Burkholderiales; family Burkholderiaceae_D; genus Telluria. The sequence continues at coordinate 17,624 of DAMCRY010000013.1, read as the reverse complement.
CGCCTCGCTGCCGGCCGGCACTCCGCTCCGCCTCGACACCCTGAAGGCGAAGCCAGTAGTCCAGCAGGGCCAGGCGGTGCGCCTGGTGTCGAAGGGGGCGAATTTCTCGGTCTCGAGCGAAGCGAAGGCGCTCAACAACGCGGGCGAAGGCCAGGTCGCGCAGGCGCGCACCCAGTCGGGCACCGTGGTGAGCGGCACGGCGCGGGCCGGCGGGATCATCGAGGTGGCAATCTGAGGCGTCGGCCAATGAGCGCCGCATAATTTTTTATAAACCCCTTTTCTGCTCTAAAGTTTGTGAAATCCGCGCCGATACACGATGCAGATACCGGAGTTTCCGCTCCGAACAGAGAAGGATGATGCTGTGAAAATCAACGATACCCTCAAGGGCAACCCAGGCCTTCAACCCGCCAGCACCCCGGCCAACAACACGCGCGCCGCGGACAAGGCCGCCACCACCACCGCGACCACCCAGGCGCAGACCGACAGCGTGCGCCTGTCCTCGCAGGGCCAGGCGATGGCGAATGCCGTGGGCAGCAACAACCAGGTGTTCGACACCAAGAAAGTCGAGCGCATCAAGATGGCCATCGCCGATGGCCAGTTCCAGGTCAATTCCGAGAAAGTCGCCGACGGCCTGCTCGACACCGTGCGCGACCTGCTCCATTCCCGCAAGCGATAACCCTTCATGCCGACCAGCCCGATCTCTACCGTCTCCACCGAAACCCGACACGTCAGCGCCCTCATCGAGCTGATGCAACAGGAACAGGCGCTGCTGGTCGCAGCGGACGCCGACGGGCTGGCGGAACTCACGCCGCGCAAGAACGACTTGCTGCGCGAACTCGCCGCCCTCTCGGCCACCCGTCACGCGGCGCTCGCCGCGGCGGGCTGCGAAGGATCGGAAGCGGGCATGGAACCGTGGCTGGCGGTTGGCGGCAACCCCGACGCCCGTTCCCAGTGGGGAGCCCTGCTCGACCTGGCGCGCCAGGCCAAGGAACTCAACCGCGTCAACGGGATGCTGATCAACAAGCAGCTGGCGCACAACCAGGGCGTGCTCAACGCCCTGCGCATGCCGGCCGGCGCCGAAGCCGCCGGCGTCTACGGCGCCAGCGGGCAGACGCTGGCCAGCGGGCCCTCGAAGCGCTACGTCATCGGCTGACCCTCCACCTCCGGACGATGTGCGGTTCGGGCGCATTGCCCCGCACCTTCGCCCAGGCCTTGCGCAACAGTTCCAGGTCGCCATCCACAGGTCTTCCTTCGTCACGCCTGTCTATCGCGCATCGCAGCGATCACAGGCGCTCCATAATGCGTGAACTGTCACGGCCGGCATGCCCTGGCCGATGTGGAACGCCCCGGCGCGCGACACCGTCGCTCTCGAACAGGTACGGATGAGTCCGCGCTCCAACGCTGCGTGTCATAAAAAATGCAATGAGTATTGATGAACCAACCTTGTTGCTGGTGCTCGGCCTGACCTCGATGACGGCCGGCGCCATGTTTTTTACGCTGCATGCCTCCGCCCGCCATATCGCCGGTATCCGCCTGTGGGCCTTCGCCTGCCTGTCGGTCGGGTTCGCAGTGACGCTCGACGCGCCGCGGCTGATCGACAACTGGCAGTGGGCGTCGATGCTGTTCAATACCCCGTTCAGCGTCGGCCAGGCCTTGTTCCTGGTGGGAACGGCGCAGTTCGTCGGACGTCCCTACCCCAGATACACCTTGTCCGCGCTGATCGCCGTTGCCGTGGTGCTGACCGTCGCATTCACACTGGTCTGGCCCGACAGCGTTGCGCGGATCTTCACGCAATCGCTGTTCCAGGCGCTCGTGAAAGGGGGTACCGCATGGATCCTGTGGACCTGCCGGGAGCAACAGTCACGCCGCGTTTACCAGACCGCTTCCATCGCCGTCCTGGTCGAGGCCGTCGCCGCGCTGGCCCAGGGGCTGCTCGTCATCAGCAGCTCCGGGCCCGTCACCTATGCCGCGCCCGAGCTCCCCCTGGCCAATATCGTGTTCTGGGCAGGCGTGATGGCCAATACCCTGATCGGAAACTGGCTGCTGTTCCTGCTCGTCATGCTCCGCCTCGTCGGTGAGTTGAAGACCCTGGCCGGTCACGACGCGCTGACCGGGCTGTTGAACCGGCGTGGACTGCGCGCCCACATCAATGCGGTGCTGGCCCCTGCCCGATCCGTCCGGTCGCTGGCGGTCGTCCTGCTCGATATCGACCATTTCAAGGCATTAAACGATCAGCATGGGCATGACACCGGCGACAAGGTCCTGGCCATCATGGGAGACGTCATGCGCTCCCTGAGCAGTGCGCATGCCATGCCATGCCGGTGGGGCGGCGAAGAGTTCTGCTTCGTCGTCGACCACCATGCCGGCGACTCGCTCGTCGACCTTGCCGAGCGCACCAGGCGGGATTTTCACCGGGCAAGCAGCTCCCATCCTGGCTTGCCGCTCGGTGCGACAGTCAGTATCGGCGTGGCGGCGATGCCGGTCGACGAGCGCTTCGAGTTTTCCAGGCTGGTGGCGCTGGCCGACGCACAGCTCTATCGGGCCAAACGCGGTGGACGCAACCGCGTGTGCAGCGCGCCGATCGCGTCGGCAGCGTGACACCGGCATGCATCAAGCGTGCACCCTCTCGTGGCGCAGCAGGTACACGCCGCTGCCGATGATGATGGCCGCGCCAAGCAGCGTGTTGCGGTCGGGCGGGGTTTGCCACAGGATCCAGTCGATCGCCATGCCCCAGGCGAGCGCGGAGTACTGGAAGGGCGCAACGCTCGAGGCCTCGCCGCGGGCGAAAGCTTCATTCAGGGCCATCTGCCCGAGAAAGCCGCTGATGCCCAAGACGCACAAGAGCGGTGCGTGCCCGGGGTCGACCGAACCCAGCCGGGCGCAGCACCACCAGCGCGCCGGCCATGCCGATCGCCACCGCGATCCAGCGCTGCGGGCTGACGCGCTCCTTGAGTACGAGGACGGACAGCGCGGTAATCAGGACCGGCCCGACGAACAGGATGGTGTAGGCCACGGCCAGGCCCGGGCCATGGCCCGGGCGGGTCTTGAGGCCGAAGGCGAACAGCGACAGCATGGCGATGCCCAGCGCTGCCCGCAGCAGGTGGATCGGCCAGTTGACCCGCAGGACAGAGCGCAGCGCCCCGCGCCAGGCGACCCAGGCGACGACCAGCGGCAGCGCGACCAGCGAACGCAGCGCCGCGACCTGGATCGCCGGGTAGTGGGCAGCCAGCAGCTTCATGGTCGTATCCATCACCGAAAACATGGCCACTGCGAACAGCATTGCGACCATGCCGCGCAGGTTTTCCGCATTGCGGGTCAAGCGGTGCTCCGCTCACGCGTATACACGCCGACCGCCTGGCCATGTATCCCGGTTTCCCCTTCATGCGCCAGGCCAAGGCGTTCGGCAACGCGCAGCGAGGCTGCATTGCCTGAGGCGATGAGCGCGCGAACCTTTGCTTCGCCCCGGACTTCAAACGCATGGTGCAAGGCCGCCGCCGCCGCTTCGTTCGCGAATCCCCGGCCCCAACAGGCGCGGTAGGTATTCCAGCCCAGCTCCATCACGGTGGATTCCTCGCGAAAGAAGGCGCCGACGTTCCCGACGAGCCGGCCGGTCTCCTTTTCCTCGACAGCCCACCATCCGGCGCCATGGATGAGCCACAGCCCTGCTTGCGAGCAGAAGATGCGCCATGCGGCATGGCGCTCGGCCGGGCCCAGGTGGGCCGCGCTGACGGGGTCGGCCAGATGCGCTGCGAATGCGTCGAAGTCCGTGCGCCGGTATTCGCGAAGCAGGAGCCGTTCCGTACGAAGGGTGGGAACAGAAGTGACGAACGCGCTATTCATGGGCTGAGCCTAGAGAGGTGTTTGTAATAGAAGGTGGTGCCGCACAGCTCCCCGTTCGGCAGCAGCGCATAGGCCGGCACCACGCCGACGCGCTGCCACCCCAGGCGCTCGTAAAGCCGTTCGGCCGCCGCGCTCGCGGTGTCGAGCACCAGCACCGTCCTCCCTTGTTCGCGCGCGCATTCTTCCAGCGCCAGCATCAGCTTTTCGCCCACGCCGCGCTTGCGCGCGCGGCGGTGCACCAGCAGCTTGGCGACGTCGGCGCGGTGCGGCTGGTTTTCGGGCAGGTCGGTGATCAATTGCACGGTGCCGATCACGCCCTCCTCGTCCTCGGCCACCAGCAGGGTGCGCTCGCCACGTGCGACCCCGTCGGCCACCTTGCCCCAGAAACCCAGTGCGGCGCCGCGCGCCATCGGCAGCATGAAGCTGACCGAGGCGCCGCCTTCGACGCAGTCGAGCAGCACGTCGGCCAGTTGCTCCTTCAGCGCGGCCGCGTCGAGGGCGCCGAGCCGGCGCACGGTGATGTCCCTGCTCATGCGTCCTCCTTGCGCGATGCCTTGTGGGGCTGGGTGACGAGTGCGACGAGATAGCGCACCGGCTTGTCGCCCGGGTTGTGGAAGCTCACCGGCTGGTCCAGCTTCATGGCGAGGCAGTCGCCGGTGCCGAGCTGCCAGGGCGTGTCGCCCAGCGTCAGCTCGAGCCGGCCGTCGATGATCCAGATCTGCTGGTAGACGTCGGTGTTGCGGGCCGTCGTTTCATAGGCGATGCGCTGGCCGGCGGGAAAGCTGACCTCGACCAGCTGGATCGGCGACCAGGTCAAGGGCGACAGGTTGCGGCGCACGTAGCCGGACACCGGGTCGGTCCACACCGGCTGGGTGTCGGGGCGCGAGACGGGCGATGGCGCGTCCGTCGGCTTGTCGAACAGCGAGGCCAGCGTGACGCCGAGGGCGGCGCTGAGCCGGTCCAGCACGGTGGCGGTGGCGCTGCTTTCGCCGCGCTCGATCGAGGAGATGTTGGAGCGGCTGACGCCGCTGCGTTCGGCCAGGGCGGCCAGGGTCAGGCCCTGGGCGTCGCGCAGTTCGCGCAGGCGGGTGGCGATGAGCTGGTTGATGTCCATGTAATCCAGTATATCGGAAAATAAATTCCTGTATACCGGATTTATTAAGGAGAATTTATCGGGTAATGCCGCAGGAATCCCCGCAAGTCAGTGATGAACCAAAAAAAAGCCCCCGGGACGCATCCCGGGGGCTCTCCGCCGTATTACTGCGCCAGCTTACATCGTCACGATGCTCGTGCTGATCTCACCGACCAGGTCGATCTTCTCGGCCGATTCGGCAAAGGCCAGCAGCACGTCGCCCTTGTCGACCGCGCCCGCATCCAGGACACCGACCCAGAACGCCAGGCCTTCGGCGTCGCCGGCGCGGTGGAATGCGCTCTGGTACAGCGCGGCGACGAAGTCCGCGTTTGACGCCTTGTCCTGGGCGGCGTGCTCCGACGACGCCACGAAATAGTCGGCGATGCTGCTCAGGGTGCCGCCGTTTTCGTAGTGCGCGATCCAGAAGTTCAGGCCACCCTCGTCGGCCGCACGGTCGAACAGCGCGCTGTACATGCGCACCAGGGTCGCGACTTCGGTCTGGTTGAAGTCGATGTCCAGGGACTGCGGCATCGCCAGCTTCTCGGCCGAGTTCGCGAAGCCCAGGGCCACGGCGGCGCGCGAGGCGGTGCCGGAATCCAGGACGTCCACCCACGCCGCGGCGCCTGCCGCGTCGGCCGCGCGGTGCAGGACGTTCTGGTACAGGCTCGCCACGAAGTCCGCGTTGCTCATCGCGTCCTGGCCGGCGTTCAGGCCCAGCATGGCGTCGGCGATGTCCAGCTCCTGTGCGCCGTTCTTGTAGGCGTCGATCCAGCTTTCGGTGGCCGCGAAGCCGCCCTGCTGGCCGGTAAACGCTTCGACCAGGCGGTTGACCGTGCCGCGGATCGACAGGTCGGACGCGGCTGCCGCGAAGCGCAGCGTCTCGACGTTGGCGATGGTGTCGATGCCGTCCACGCCGCCGTCCAGGTGCGTCATGACGAGATTGCCGTCGACGATACGGAAGCTGTAGTCGGCGCGGCCGGCGCCCGCCATCAGGGCGATGTCGTGACCGGTACCGCCGTCGACGTAGTCGTCGCCTTCGCCGCCGAAGACGATGTCGTCGCCGTCGTCGCCATGGACCTTGTCGTTGCCGCCGGCGCTGCCGACGATGTCGTTGCCGGCGCCGCCGTGCAGGACGTCGTCATCGGCGCCCAGGAAGATGGTCTGCGAACCGCCGTCGCCCCAGACGTTCTGCGAACCGGCGCCGCCGGTCACGCGCACGTCGCCGATGACAGCCGCGAACTCGACATTGTTCAGCTGGATGTTGGTGCCGCTCGGGAGCGCCTTGGCATCGATGACCAGCGCCGTCATCGGATTGCCCGACGCGGCCGGGGTACCGTTGATCACCAGGGCGCCGTTGCCCTCCACGCCATTCGCGGCCACGGTCGGGACGATGGTCTGCACCAGCAGCTTGGTCGTGTCGGGCAGGTCCGAGAGGAAACCCGAGCCGCCACCCGTGAGCTGGTTCTGGTCGAAGGAACCGGCCGCTGTGTGCGCCTTGATTTCCCGGATCAGATCCGTCAGGGAGTCGCCCGCGCTCTTCGACGCGGTCGAGCCGGTGATGCTCAGGCCCAGGCCGGTCGACACCTGCGCGGTCAGCAGCGTCTCGCCGTTGGCGTCCTTGACCAGCGGGATGTCCGCGACCGTGTTGTTGCCGGTCTCCTCGACGCGGCTCGGCGTCACGACCGGAATCGTCACGGTTTGCGAGGTCGTACCGTCCGGATTGCTCACCTGGGAGGTTTCCAGGATGACGCCGTCGACCGTCGAGGTATTCACCACCGGCGGCGTTTCCGGGGCCGGGACCACCGGCGCGGCCACGACGCCGGCCGTCGAGACGAAGCTGACCAGGGCGGTGTCGGCGCCATGATGCGCGGTGCCGCCGTTGTCCTTGATCGCGGTGATCTCGAACGTGCGCTCGCCGTCGAGGGTCGGCGCCGCGGCGACGTTCCTGTACTGGATGCCTTCGATCAGGGCCTTGGCGCCGGCCACGGACCAGCCTGCCGCGTGCTTGATCGACAGCTGCAGCGCGCCGTCCTCGAGGACGAGCGTCACGGTCACGCCGGGTTCCAGCTCGAGCGAGCCGCCCGCCACCAGCGCGACCGACTTGCCGCCGATGTTCAGGGTCTCGTTGGCCGCATCCAGCAGGCCGCCGACGCGCAGCGTCACTTCGCTGATCGCCTGGTCCGCTTCCACCGTCGACAGGGCGACGTTGGCGAACAGCGTGGCGCCGCCCGCACTGCCGGCCACGTATTGCGCTGCGGCGGTCGTAGTCAGGCTCAGGGTCGGCTTGTCGTTGACGTCGGCCACCCTGGCGGTCGGCGCCGCGGCGACGCTCTCCTGCGTGCCATGGCCGTCGGTGTACCTGGCGACCACGGTGATGGCCTTGCCCACCTGCGCCTGGCCCAGCACCAGCGTGTCGCGGGTGGCGCCGGCGATGTCGACGCCATCCGCCTGCCACTGGTAGGCGATGCCGCCGTCGGAAATGCCGTCGGCATCGGCCAGCGTGTTGCCTGCCGTGAGAACCGCACCCTGCATGGCGACGCCGCCGATGGTCACGCCGCCGGTCGGCGCGTCGTTGGTGTTTGCCACCGCGACGGTCGGCGCCGAGGCTTTCTTCTCGAACGCGCCCTGCTCGTCGACGTAGCTGGCGACGACGGTGATGATCTTGCCCACATGCTGCTGTTCCAGCACCAGGGTGGCGCCGGTCGCGCCGGTGACGGGAGCGCCGTTTGCGAACCACTGGTAGCCGATGCTGCCGGGCGCGATGCCGTCCGCATCCGCCAGGTCGTTGCTGGCCGCCAGGGTCTGGCCCTGCTTGGCGACGCCGCTGATGGTCACGCCACCGGTCGGCGCATCGTTGGCGTTCGCCACGCCGGCCGTCGGCGCCGAGGTTATCGACTCGGCCGTGCCTTGTTCGTCGGTATAGCTGGCCACGACGGTGACGGCCTTGCCGAGCTGCGCCGCGGTGAGCACGAGGGTGTCGCCGGTCGCGCCGGCGATGTCGACGCCGTCGGCCTGCCATTGGTAAGCAATGCCGCCGTCGGCAATGCCGTCGAGATCGGCCAGGGTATTGCTTGCCGTGAGGGTCTCGCCTTCGCTGACCGTGCCGGCGATGGTCACGCTGCCGGCCGGCTCGTCGTTGACGTTCGCCACGTCGGTGGTCGCGACCGAGGTCTTCGACTCGGCGGCGCCCATCTGGTCGACGTACCTGGCCACCACGGTGATGGCCTTGCCCACCTGCGCCTGGCCCAGCACCAGCGTGTCGCGGGTGGCGCCGGCGATGTCGACGCCGTCCGCCTGCCACTGGTAGCCGATGCTGCCGGCTGCGATGCCGTCCGCGTCGGCCAGGTCGTTGCCGGCCGTGAGGATCTGCCCCTGCTTGGCGACGCCGCTGATGGTCACGCCGCCGGTCGGTGCGTCGTTGACGTTCGCCACGTCGGCGGTAGGCAGCGAGGCTTTCGACTCGAAGGCGCCCTGCTCGTCCACGTAGCTGGCGACGACGGTGATGGCCTGGCCCACGTGCCGCTGTTCCAGCACCAGGGTGGCGCCGGTCGCGCCGGGGATCGGAGCGCCGTTGGCGAACCACTGGTAGCCGATGCTGCCGGCCGCGATGCCGTCCACGTCCGCCAGGTCATTGCCGGCGGTGAGGGTCTCGCCCTGCTTGGCGACGCCGCTGATGGTCACGCCGCCGGTCGGCGCGGTGTTGATGTGCGGCGCGGGAAGGGTCACGTTGAAGGTCGGCGCCTGGTTGCTCCAGATTTCGTTGCCGGCCATGTCCATCACGCTCGGCTGGAGATACACGCCGTAGCTGCCCGCCTCGTAAGAATCCCAGCTTCCGCCCGGCGCCTGTACGGTATAGGTGACGGTCACCTGCTGCGGACCGGCTTGCGGAACGGCTTGCGGAGCAGTCGGCGCGCCGAGACCGAAGATGACCGGCTGCTGGCCGCCCGAGATCACGGCATCGACGACTTGCATCGTAACGAAGGCCGGACCGCCGAGCACCTGGACGTTATGGATGCCGATGGTCGACAGGTCGATGCCCGCGCCGCCAGCGTCCGTGTAGGTGATGGTGAACGAATGCAGGTCGTTGACCGGCATCGACACGTCGCGCACGTCGATCTGCGCGGTGCCGCGCTCGTTGTCGAACAGGTAGGCGTGATGCGTGATCTCGCCGACGTTGCCGGCGCGATCGGTGATGCGCACCTGGATGTCGCCGGACCGGTTCAGCATGGCGTCGTAGAGCCACCAGTTCTGGGAACCACCATAGGTATTGGCCTGGACCCATCCCAACGTGGAGTCGAGCATGACCTCGACGACGTCGCCGTCGCCAAGCGGCGTGCGGAGCGTGCCGGTCAGGTCCTGGTATGGGTTATTGGTGATGCGGTCGCCCGGGTGATTGTCGTGGTCGCGATCGAGCGCGACGGCCACGGTGCGGTCCGGCGCGGTGTGGTCGATCGTCACGTAGCCCGGCATGCTCATGGTGTTCGCCGGGTCTTCCGGATTGAAGGCATACAGCTCGTAGCTGCCTTCCAGGCCGCTGGCATCCAGGTTCTGGACAGACCATGCGCCCCCCTGCACCGTGCCGCTGCCGGCGCGGTCGGTGTCGGCGTCGAAGCGGCCGTTGTCGTTGACGTCGATGAAGGCGGTCACGCGGGCGCCGTCCACGTCGTTGCTGGTACCGTTGACGGTAAGGCTGTCTGCCTTGGTCACGCCGTCATGGAAGTCGTTGCCGGTGTCGGACTGCTCGGCCAGGGTCGGGTTGGAAGGCGTCGGCACGGGGCGCGCTTCGATGAACATGGAGAACGACGACGATGGAATCATCGGATTGCCCATGCCGTCGCGGACCGTCTCGGGATTGAAGCTCACCAGGTATTCGCCGGCGTCGGCGCGATCGAAGCTGCCGCCGGGTGCGCGCACCGTATAGCTGACGACTTCGCCATTACCGTTGAGCGGCCCACGCGGCTGGGCCGCGATCACGTCGAGCACCGTATCGCCGAACTTGACCGTGATGTTCCCGGGCTGGAAGGTGCCCGGAGCAAAGCCGGACTGCCACTCTTCGTAACGGATATCGATGACGAATTCGTTTTCGGTCGGCATCTGGATATACGGATTGCCATCCAGGAAGGCATTCGGGCCCTGGTTGTCGATCTCGTAACCCTTCCTGAACGTCTGCCCGGTGTTATCCGCGCGATCGACGATTCGCAGGCTGAGTTCGCCATAGGGCATGTACTTGTTCAGGTCGACCCCGGCCGACCATTGGGTCTGGCCGGCCGGCACCATCAGGTCCACCCAGCCGTACGTATCCTTGTAATACTGGACGGCTTCGCCTTCGCGCAGCGCTTGCGCCAGTTCGAAGTGCACGGTCGGCTGCGTGCTGTTGGTCACCATCTTCGCCGGCGAATTGCGGTCCCCGAACCACGCGTCGAGCACGGTGTTGGTCGGCGCCACGGTGTCGATGGTCAGGCGCAGCGCTTCGCTCTGGGTAATGGGCGTGCCCGCCGCGTCGTGGGCGACCGCATACACGTCGAAGCTGCCCTCGATATTCTGCGGCGTGCGCAGTGTGATGTCGTAGCGGTCGCCGGAGACGTCCTGCTTCTGCTGGAGGTCGCCGCTGTCGAGCTTGCCGTTACCGTTCATGTCGACGTAGACGGTGACGCTGCTGGCCTCGTTCTCCCGCGCGATCGCGCCGGCGAATCTCAGCTCGTACCAGCTGGTCACATTGTCTTCGCGGCTGGCGCCATTATCCGACTGCCAGTCCAGGTCGGGAGCGGCCAGCGGCGGCACGAAGCTGACGCGGCCGGCGACGTGGGTGCCGTAGCCGTCGACGGGCGTATCGAGCCAGACGGCGCCGAAGTTGTTGCCGTCGAGGGCCACCAGGGCCGGGCTGCGGTGCGTGCCGGAGCCGTCCCCGTCGAGCGGGAAAGGCGCGAATCCGTAGGAACCGCCGTGGTCCACGCCGTTCGCGTCGAAGCGGCGGGCCATGATGTCTTCCCCGAAGCCGCTCTCGTTGTTTTCCCACGCAACGACGAAGCCGCCGCCGGTCAGCGCGACCACGCTGGGAGCAGCCTGGTCGCCTCCGACCGGGCCGCTGGCATACTGCACGTAATTCTGGCTGAACTGGCCGCTGGCGGTGTCGACGATGCGAAATGCGATATCGCTGCCGGCGCGGGTTTCCCAGCTGTCCCAGACGACGACGACCCGGCCATCCACGAGGGTTGCCACCGCGGTCTCGGGGGCGCCCGACGACGATGGACGCTTGGCGCCCTCGGTGCCGTCGTTCAGCATTTGGGTGAACACGACGCCGTTGTCGACCGGGCCGCCGTCGAAGCCGCTGTCGCCACCGAAGATGTCATGCCGGTTTTCGCTGCTTGCAAGATAGACGTTCTTCGAAGCCACGTCCACGAAGGCAAGCGCGAAGTCGTCGTCCTGCAGGTGCGTCAGGCTGATGCTGGTGGCGGCGCCGGTATTGCCCAGGCTGCTCGCCGACGCATACCATTCTCCCAGCGGCAGGCCGGAATCGGCGCGGCCGACCAGGGTCTGGGTCATGATGGCGCCGTTCTCGGTCCAACCAATCACGAAGTCGCCATTTTCCAGCGTCGTGATGGCGTGGCCGAGCTGCGCCACGCCATGGCTTTCGACGAACTGTTCCCTGCCGGGCGTGCCATTGCTCACCACACGGTAGGCGACGCGCTCCTGGCCGTCCACGCCAAGGGTGTAGGCGATGACGAAGCTGCCATCCTTCAGCGCGGTGATCTGGGGATTCAACGGCTCCGCGCCGCCGATGCTGGATGCGAGCTCGAAGATGGGGCTGGTTGCCACGCCCCCTTCGCCATGGACTTGGGCATACAGCCTGGACGGCGTGGCGCCGTCAGGCGACCCACTGACTTCCCATACCGTAGCGATGCGACCGTCGTTCAGGGCGGCGGCATGCGGATTGGACGGCGTTCCGAAAAACGCGTCGCTGATCGGATATTCGTTGTCGAAAACCGGACCGCCTGGAACCGAAGCGGTGGGGGTTGGGGTAGTCATATCAGGAATTCTTTCTTGGCAAATTCATTCCACGCGCTTCGGGTCCGGGCAGGCAATACTCGGCCCCGCTCCGTGGTGACGGGCGTTGTCTTGTGAAATCGGGTTGACGATTCGTATCGGAAAGTTGACGGCTGGCGTTGGCGCATGCCGGCCCAGGAAAGGCTAACGTGCTGGATGCGACGAATATTTTCCCTGGGTAACAAACTCTAGCACGCGGTTTCTGGAACGGTAATTTCCGGTAAGAAAAATTTACAGTTCTGTGGGATTTATCCTACAGTGCGCACGGCACTTATTGAAAATTCTAGGCAAATCTTCAAGAAAGATACATGACCCACCCCGAGAATGTTAAATCCAAGGGCAAGCAAGCAGTGTCGGGAGCGCATCGGTCGGCGCGTGGACGACCGGCAAGCGACATCACCCGACCGGGAGCGGACCCAGGTCGGGTGAGAAAGATCTGTTATGAGATAAAAAAGCCTGGGCCGGCGCGACGGCCAGCAGGCGAATGCTGCCCGTCAGGCCAAGCCCATCGGAACGGCGTCAGCGATTCGGCACCACGCGCCACACGGTGTTGGCCAGGTCGTCCGCGACGATCAGCGCCCCGCGCGGATCGACCGTCACGCCCACCGGCCGCCCGCGGGTCTTGCCGTCGGCATCACGAAAGCCGCTCACGAAGTCGACCGGCTCGCCGGCCGGACGCCCGTTCTGGAACGGCACGAAGATCACCTTGTAGCCCACCGGATCGGGACGGTTCCAGCTGCCGTGCTCGCCGACGAAGACGCCATCGGCAAACTGCTCGCCCATCACCGGCTGCGAAAAGGCCAGGCCCAGCGCGGCCACGTGCGCGCCCAGGCTGTAGTCCGGCTTGATGGCGGCGGCCACTTTCTTCGGGTCGGGCGGCTGGACGCGGCTGTCGACGTTCTGGCCCCAGTAGCTGTACGGCCAGCCGTAGAAGCCGCCCTCCTTCACCGAGGTCAGGTAGTCCGGCACCAGGTCCGGCCCGATCTCGTCGCGCTCGTTGACCACGGCCCACAGCTGGCCGGTGCCGGGCTGGATCGCCAGCGCCGTCGGGTTGCGGATGCCGGTCGCAAACGGCTTGTAGGCGCCGGTGTTGACGTCGATCTGCCATACCATGGCGCGGTCGCGTTCCGCATCCATGCCGCGCTCGGTGATGTTGCTGTTCGAGCCGATGCCGACGTAGGCGAAACGTCCGTCGGGGCTGATGGCGAGCGACTTGGTCCAGTGGTGATTGATCTCGGACGGCAGCTTGGCGATGCTGGCGGGCGCGCCGCTGGCCCTGGTCTGGCCTTCCTGGTAGTCGAAGCTGACCAGCTCGCCCTGGTTGGCGACATAAATCTTGTTGTTGGCGAATGCCAGGCCGTACGGGGCGTCCAGGTTTTCCGCGAAGATGGTCTTCAGCTCGTATTTGCCGTCGCCGTCGGCATCGCGCAGCAGGGTCAGGCGGTTGCCGCTCTTGACCTTGGTATTGCCCTTGGCCTTGATGTAGCCGGCGATCACGTCCTTCGGCTTCAGCTTGGCCGCATTGCCGCCGCGGCCTTCCGCGACCAGGATGTCGCCATTCGGCAAGACCAGGGTCTGGCGCGGAATCCCGAGCTCGGTCGCGATGGCGCTGATGCTGAAACCCTGCGGCACGGTGGGCTTCTGCTGCCCCCAGGCCTCCGGCTCGGCGATCTTCATGCTCGGCAGCAGGCCGCGTTCCGGCGCCGGCAGCTTGGGATCGGGGCCATGCGCCAGCGCGCTGCCATCCTTGTTACATGCGCTCAACAGCAGCGCCGCGCCCAGCAGGGTCAGTGGTGTCAGGTGCTTCATTTGGCGCCTCCCACGGGCGTGGTCAGGCCGACCCAGGTCGCGGCGCAGGCCAGCACGGTCACGACGATCGACAGCACCAGGCCGGCCGGCATGACCGCCCAGGCATCCTTGGCATGCTGGAAGTTGTTGACCAGGCCGAGCACGAAGGTGGCCAGCAGCAGCAACAGGTACAGCGTCGGACGCCCTGCCCTGCGCGGCGTGCGCAGCAGGTTGACCAGGGCGCAGACCAGTGCGAGTCCGCAGAACACCATGGCGCCGGCGATCAGCCAGGACGCGAAGTTGCTCCACTGGATCTGGTGGGACTGGTAGTAGGCGATGTCGCTCAGCAATCCGCCGAGGAAGAGGGGAACGGTCCCGGCGAGCAAGGTCGCATGAAGCGGGCCCGGCAGGCTTCGGTAAGCCGGGCTGGCCGTGGCAGGAGAAGACATGGGATAGTCCTTGATCGTGATTATTGTTAATCAGATCATATCGTCTATCCGGAAGTGCCGGCGCATTGTTGACCCTGCGATGCCTCGCGCAGCATCGCCGCGATCCCCTCCGGCGCCACCGGCCTGCTGAAGCAATATCCCTGCATCTGGTCGCAGCCGCGTTCCTGCAGGAAAGCCAGCTGCTCGCGCGTCTCCACCCCTTCCGCGATCACGTTCAGCTTCATCGAGTGCGCCAGCGCGATCACCGCGTTGACGATCGCCGCGTCGTCGGCGTCCTGGGTCAGGTCCATGACGAAGGAGCGGTCGATCTTGAGGCTGTGGATCGGGAAGCGCTTCAGGCTTGCCAGGCTCGAATAGCCGGTGCCGAAGTCGTCGATCGCCAGCTGCACGCCCATGGCGGCCAGGCGCCCCATGGTCTCGGTGGCCGCCGCCGGGTTCTCCATCAGGACGCTCTCGGTGATCTCGAGCGTCAGGCAGGCCGGGTCGCAGCGGGTTTCGCGCAGCAGCGCGGCCACCCGCTCGGCCACGTCCTGTCCGAGGAACTGGCGCGCCGACAGGTTGACGCTGACCCGCACCGGCGGCAAGCCGGCCTGCTTCCACGCCACCTGCTGGCGCATCGCGGTCTCGAGCACCCAGTCGCCGATCGGCACGATCAGGCCGGTCTCCTCGGCCAGCGGGATGAACTCGGCGGGCGAGACCATCGGCCGGTCCTGCGGCTGCCAGCGCAGCAGCGCCTCGACGCCGGTCACGGCGCCGCTGCCGCTGCCGCCGCCGATATCCACCACCGGCTGGTAGTGCAGCAGGAACTCCCCGCGCTGCAGGGCGCGCTGCAGCGCGCCTTCCATGCGCAGGTGCTCGTAGGCCTGCTCGCCCATCTTGGCGGTGTAGAAGGAATAGTCGTTGCCGCCCTGCCCCTTGGAGCCGTACATGGCGCTGTCGGCGCACTTGAGCAGGGTGGCGCTGTCCCCGCCGTCGCGCGGGTACATGGCGATGCCGATGCTGCCGGACGGGAACACTTCCTGGCCGCACAGGACCAGGGGCTGGAACAGGTTGTCGAGCAGCTTGCGCGCGACCCTGGCCGCGTCCTCCTCGCCCCCCAGGTCGGGCAGCACCACCACGAATTCGTCGCCGCCCTGGCGTGACACGGTGTCGCTCTCGCGCAGGCTGTTCTCGAGGCGCCGCGCGATCTCGACGATGAGCTGGTCGCCGGCGTCGTGCCCGAGGCTGTCGTTGACGTGCTTGAAGCGGTCCAGGTCGATGAACATGACGGCCACCTGGCGCCGCGCGCGGTGCGCGTGCACGATGGCCTGGCCGAGCCGGTCCTGCATCAGGACCCGGTTCGGCAGGCCGGTCAGGGCGTCGTGGTTGGCCATGCGCAGCAGCGCTTCCTCGGCCTGCTTCTGGCGCTGGATGTCCTTCACGACGCAGATGAAGCGGTGGTTGGCGTTGGCGTCGCGCATGCTCGACACCGTGACGCTGACCCAGACCCGGGCGCCGTCGCGCCGCAGCAGGCGCTTCTCGCGCTGGTACTCGCTGATCTCGCCCGCCCGCAGGCGCGCGATCAGGGCCAGCTCCTCGGCCAGGTCTTCCTCGCACATGAACTGCTGGTAGAAGCGCGCCAGCAGCTCGATCTCGGTATAGCCGAGGATCTGCGACATCTTGGTATTGGTGCGCAGTACCCGGCCGTCGCCGGCCAGCAGCACGATGCCGACCGCGGCCTGGCTGAAGGTCAGGCGGAAGAATTCCTCGCTCTCCTGCAGGCGCAGGCGCGCCTTGCGGCGGAATGTCATGTCCTGGCCGATCAGCAGCAGGATCGGGGCGCCGTCCTTGCGGGTGCGGCGGATGTTGAAATCGACGTAGCGCAGGCCGTCGGCGCCGCCGTCGATGGTGGCCAGCACGTTGTCGTGCGGGGCGCCGGAGGCCAGCGCCTCGGCCGCCCGCCGGGCCAGCTCGGGACAGGGAATCAGCTCGTCGAGCGGGATGCGGCGCTCCTGCAGCGCGTCTTCCGGCGCGCCCAGCAGGCCGGCCATCATGCGGTTCATCGAGCAGGCGCGCAGCGCCGCATCGACCACGACCAGTCCGGCCGGCATGCCGTCGATGACCTGCTCGAGGTAGTTCTGGTTCTGCAGGATGGCGCGCTGGTCGGCGTGGGCATAGGTGTCGAGCGCCAGGCCCATGTCGAAGCAGACGACCTTGAGCACCGCGTCGCAGGCGGCCAGGTAGCGCTCCGGCTGCCCGTGCAGGCGCCGCCACAGGATGCCGTGCAGCTCGGACAGGTATTTGCGGTAGGCGCCGATATACCACTTCGGATCGAGCCCGATGCGCTGGTGGGTCACGCCGACGCGCAGGCGTTCGCGGACGTAGTCCTGCTCGTAGCTGCCCGCGGTCAGGCTGCCGAAGTAGCTCGCCTGCACGTGGCGCAGGCGTTGTTCGGCGCCGGTGCCGAGCAGGCCGCGCAGCTGCGGAAAGGCCAGCAGGTGGGCATAGAAGCGGTCGGAGAAGGCATCGCGCTGGGTGTCGAGCAGTTCGTGGATGTCGCGCAGGGCGGTGACGTCGTCCTCGCCCAGTTCGAGAAAGGCCTTGCGCGCCTGGACTTCAGCGCAATCGAGCCCGATTTCGCGTGCGATGTCGTCGATGACATCCTGCAGGGCGCCAATGGCCTGTGCGTCCGGCCGGCATGCCGGGCTCTGTTCGGTGCTGCTGCGATGCTGGGATGTCATGCGGGGCCTACAGCTAAAATATTTACTCTGGGATAATGTCATTGCATGATAGCAATGCCTTAATACCGAATCGAGTAAATATTCACGGATACTCACACTTGTTGTTAATTAGCCATACTGTTGGTGTGGTTTTGTTGCCGACCGTAAATAGACTTTTGGGATGGCGCAAGATAGGCAGGGAAAGACGGCAGCACAGTAGGACGATTCCCATCCCGAGGAGACCGTCATGCAGCGCCCTTCCCTTTCCCTCCTTCCCCTGCTGCTGGCGCTGGGCGCCGGCGCGGCGCCGGCCCAGGACCTGAGCGTCACCGTGGAGCCGGCGCGCCCGCAGTTCGGCCGCAGCGACGAAGTGCAGGTCCGCGTCACGCTGGCGAACACGGGTGCCACGCCGCAGTTCGTGCTCAAGTGGCACACGCCGCTCGAGGGCATGACGACGCCGCTGTTCGAAGTCCAGCGCGACGGCCAGCCGGTGCGCTACCTCGGCATCAAGGCCAAGCGCGCCGCGCCCGGCCCCGGCGACTACCTGCGCCTGGAGCCGGGTGCTTCGGTCAGCAGCACGGTCGAACTGTCGGCGCAGTACGAGATGCACGTGACCGGCGCCTACACCCTGCGCTACCGCACCGCCGCCAGCGGCCTGTTCGCAACCCCGGC
>DAMCRY010000012.1:0-25444 GCA_032115075.1 Massilia sp. | reverse complement strand
CATGCCGACCACGCGGGCGCGCGGCGTGAGGCCGTGGCGCGCGGCGGCCTCGCCTGACGCCAGCAGCAGCGCGCAGGCGCCGTCGTTCAGGCTCGACGCGTTGCCGGCGCTGACTGTACCGTCGGGCAGGACCACGCCCTTCAGTTTCGCCAGCGCGTCGATGCTGGTGTCCGGGCGTGGCTGCTCGTCGGTATCGAACACCCGCGACTCGCCTTTTTTCGAGTGAAGCGTGACGGGCACGATCTCGTCCTTGAAGAAGCCCTCGGCATTGGCGCGCGCCCAGCGCTGCTGGCTGCGCAGCGCGAACGCATCCTGGTCGGCACGGTTGATGTTGAATTCGACCGCCACGTTCTCGGCCGTCTCCGGCATCGAGTCGATGCCGTACTTCGCCTTCATGAGCGGATTGACGAAGCGCCAGCCGAGCGTCGTGTCCTCGATCTTGGCGGCGCGCGAGAAGGCGCTGTCGGCCTTGCCCATCACGAAGGGGGCGCGGGTCATGCTTTCCACGCCGCCGGCGATGATCAGGTTCGCTTCGCCGGCGCGGATGGCGCGGGCGGCGGTGCCGACGGCGTCCATGCCGGAGCCGCACAGGCGGTTGATGGTATTGCCCGGCACCTCTGGCGGCAGCCCGGCCAGCAGCGCGGCCATGCGGCCGACGTTGCGGTTGTCCTCGCCGGCCTGGTTGGCGCAGCCGTAGAACAGGTCGTCCACGGCGGCCCAGTCGACGTCCTTGTTGCGCTCGACGAGCGCGGCGATCGGCAGCGCGCCCAGGTCGTCGGCGCGCACAGTGGCCAGCGAACCGCCGTAGCGGCCGAAGGGGGTGCGGATGGCGTCGCAGATGAATGCGTCGGTCATGGTGTCTCCAGTTTGTCCAGTTCGTCAGTTCTTCGGGCGCTTGTCGACCACGCGCCGGGCCTTGCCGGTCAGCGTGCGCTCGATCCCGCCGGGCGGGTTCAGGGTCACGCGCGTGGTCACGCCCACATAGGTCTTGATGCAATGCTGGAGTTCGCGGCACAGCAGCTCCACCGCCTCCGCGGTGAGCGAAGCGTCGCGCAGTTCGCCCAGCACTTCCAGCGTATCGAGGTGGCCGTCCCTCGCCACCACCAGCTGGTACTGCGGCGCCAGCGCCGGCATCTTCAGCACGATCTCTTCGATCTGGCTCGGGAACACGTTGACGCCGCGGATGATCAGCATGTCATCCGAGCGCCCGGTGATGCGGCCCATGCGGCGCATCGAGCGCGAGGTGGGCGGCAGCAGGCGCGTGAGGTCGCGGGTGCGGTAGCGGATGATCGGCAGCGCCTCCTTGGATAGCGAGGTGAACACGAGTTCGCCCTCCTCGCCGTCCGGCAGCACCTCGCCCGTGTCCGGGTCGATGATCTCGGGGTAGAAATGGTCTTCCCAGATCACCGGGCCGTCCTTGCTCTCGATGCACTCGCTGGCCACGCCCGGGCCCATCACTTCGGACAGGCCGTAGATGTCGACCGCGTCGATGCCGGCGCGGGTTTCGATTTCCTTGCGCATCGCGTCGGTCCAGGGTTCGGCGCCGAAGATGCCGACCTTCAGCGAAGACGTCGCCGGATCGATCCCCTGGCGCGCGAACTCCTCGACGATGTTCAGCATGTACGAGGGCGTGACCATGATGATCGAGGGCTTGAAGTCCTGGATCAGCTGTACCTGCTTCTCGGTCTGGCCGCCCGACATCGGGATCACCGTGCAGCCGAGCCGCTCGGCGCCGTAGTGCGCGCCCAGGCCACCGGTGAACAGGCCGTAGCCGTAGGAGATGTGGACCATGTCGCCCGGACGGCCGCCGGCGGCGCGGATCGAGCGCGCCACCACGCCGGCCCAGGTGTCGATGTCGCGCTGGGTGTAGCCGACCACGGTGGCCTTGCCGGTGGTGCCGCTCGAGGCGTGGATGCGCACCACCTGCTCGCGCGGCACGGCGAACAGGCCGAAGGGGTAGTTGTCGCGCAGGGTCTTCTTGTCGGTGAAGGGGAACTTCGCCAGGTCGGCCAGTGTCTTGAGGTCTTCGGGATGCACGCCGGCGGCATCGAAGGCGGCGCGGTAGTGCGGCACGTTCTCGTAGGCGTGGTGCAGCGACCATTTCAGGCGCTCGAGCTGCAGGGCCTGCAGCTCGTCGCGGCTCGCGCGTTCGATCGGCTCCAGCTCGTGCGGAGCAGCAGGGGAAGAAAATGCGCGTTGGACCATCTGGGCCTCCTGTTTTGTTGCAAAAAACTGTGCTGCTAGCGTTCGGCCACCATCCCGCTCACGCGGTGCGACTTCCCGCGGAACAGCGCGATGGTTCGCCCGTCCTGGTTCGTCACCCTGATGTCGTAGACGCCGGTCTTGCCCTGCAGGGCCTGCTCCACCGCCTCGGCCACCAGCACGTCGCCCTCGCGGCCCGGCGCCAGGTAGTCGATGGTGCAGCCGGCGCCCACGGTGTTGAAGTTGTGCGAGTTGCAGGCGAAGGCGAAGGCGCTGTCGGCCAGCATGAAGATGTAGCCGCCGTGGCAGGTGGCGTGCCCGTTGAGCATGTCGCCGCGCACGCGCATCGACATGCGCGCGTAGCCGGGGCGGATCGCGTCGAGCGTCATGCCGAGGGCCTGGCTGGCCGGGTCGCGCTCGTACATGGTCTTGCCGGCCAGTTCGGCCAGGGCCTGCAGTTCGCCGCTCTGGTCGCTATGCATGAAATTTCGCTCCATGCGGATGCGCGGCGATCTTCCGGCGCAGCAGCGGCGACACGCGATAGCGGTCTTCGCCATAGCTCGTCGCCAGGTTGGCCAGCACCGCCACGATGTGCTCCAGCCCGACGCTGTCGGCCCAGGCGAGCGGGCCGCGCGGGTAGTTGACGCCCTTCTGCATCGCGATGTCCACGGCCTGCGCGCTGCACACGCCCTGGTTGACGGCGTCGGCGGCTTCGTTGGCCAGCATGGCGACGGTGCGCATCACGGCCATGCCGGGCACGTCGTCGAGGCGAGTCACGGCGAAGCCGGCGGCCTGGAACATGCCGACCACGGCGTGATAGGCGGCTTCGCTGCACTGGTCGGCCTTCGCCAGGGCGATGCGGGTGGCGCCGGCCGGGTCCAGCAGCAGGTCGTAGACGACCGTGTCGTCATGCCAGCTCTCGGCGGCGCGCTCGGTGGCGCTGCGGCCGTCGGTGAGGTACACGGCGGCGCCCTGGCACAGGAAGCCGGGAGTGGCGTCCAGGGTTTCCTCGCGCGGCAGTTCGTAGCCGGCGGCGGCGAGGCGCGCCGCCAGGGGTGCGATCGCGTCGGAAGCGGTGCCGACGAGCGCCACCGCTTCCGGCTTCGCCTGCGGCGCCTCGGTCTGCACGGCAGGCTTGTCGACGCCTTCGCCGTAGCGGTAGAAACCGCGTCCGGTCTTGCGGCCCAGGAAGCCGGCATTGACCAGTTCCTGCTGCAGGATCGATGGGGTGAAGCGCGGGTCGCCGAAGTAGGCGTGATACACCGAGTTCGTCACCGAGAAGTTGACGTCGTGGCCGATCAGGTCCATCAGCTCGAAGGGGCCCATGCGGAAACCGCCGCAGTCGCGCAGGACGGCGTCGATGGTGGCCGGATCGGCGGCCTGCTCGAGCAGCAGGCGCAGCGCTTCGGCATAGTAGGGGCGGGCCACGCGGTTGACGATGAAGCCGGGCGTCGATTTCGCATGCACCGGGTTCTTGCCCCAGGCTTCGGCGGTGGCGTAGACGATGTCCGCGACCGCCTTGTCGGTGGCGATGCCGCTGATGACTTCGACCAGCGCCATCAGCGGCACCGGGTTGAAGAAGTGCATGCCGACCACGCGTTCCGGGCGGCGCAGCGGCGCGGCGATGGCGGTGACCGAAATCGAGGAGGTGTTGGTGGCCAGGATGCAGTCTTCTCCAACGATGCCTTCCAGTTCGCCGAACAGGGCGCGCTTGGCGTCCAGGTTCTCGACGATGGCTTCGACCACCAGCGTCGCCTGGCTTGCTTCCTGCAGCGTGCCGATGCGCTTGAGACGCGCGCGCGCCGCGTCGGCGTCTTCGAGCGGCATGCGGCCTTTCTCGACCAGCTTGGCGTAGGCGGCGCCGATGCCGGCGATCGCCTTGTCGGCCGCCTCGGGACGGGTATCGAACAGCAGCACCTGGTGACCGGCGCTGGCCGCCACCTGGGCGATGCCGGAACCCATGGCGCCGCTGCCGACGACGGCGACGATGCTGCCTTGCGGGAGTGCGTTCATGTCATTCTCCCTTGAAGTGCGCCGGGCGCTTGGCGATGAAGGCGGCGACGCCTTCGCGGTAGTCGTGGCTGTAGCCGAGTTCGCGCATCATCTCGCCTTCGAGCTTGAGCTGTTCCGGCAGGGTGTTGGTCCAGCTGGTCTGCAACGCCTTCTTGGTGAATGCCAGGCCCTTCGTCGGGGCGGCGGCGAAGTGCTCGGCCATGGCCATGGCCTGGTCCATCAGCGCTTCGTCCGGGACGCAGGCCCAGATCAGGCCCCACTGCTCGGCCTTCTCGGCCGTGAGCTTCTCGCCCAGCATGGCCAGGCCGGTGGCGCGCGCCTGGCCGATCAGGCGCGGCAGGTGCCAGGTGCCCCCGGTGTCGGGGATCAGGCCCAGCTTGCAGAAGGCTTCGATGAAGCTGGCCGACTTCGCGGCCAGCACGATGTCGCAGGCCAGGGCCAGGTTGGCGCCGGCGCCGGCGGCCACGCCGTTGACGGCGCAGATGACCGGCATGGGGAGCGACTTCAGCGTCAGCACCAGCGGGGCGTAGAACTTCTCGACCGATTCGCCGAGGTCGACGCCGGGCGCGCCGGGGGCGACGGCGCGGTCGGCCAGGTCCTGGCCGGCGCAGAAGCCGCGGCCGGCGCCGGTGAGGACCAGCACGCGTACGGATTTGTCGGCCTGCAGCTTGTCCAGGGCGTCGCGCACTTCGAGGTGCATGGCCTGGGTGAAGCTGTTCAGGCGGTCGGGGCGGTTCAGGGTCAGGAGGGCGATGCCGTTCTCGATCTTGAACTGGATGGATTCGTAGGTCATGGGTGTCTCCAATTTTTATTGTTATCGTTACCCCGTCGTTCCCGCGAAGGCGGGAACCCAAGTTCCTTGCTCTGCCACGAAAGTCAAATTGGGTTCCCGCCTACGCGGGAACGACGGTCTCTCTGCTAGTAGGCCTACTCGGCGATATCGGGTTTCCGCCTACGCGGGAACGGCGGTCTCTCTGCTGGCAGGCCTACTCGGCGATGTCGAAGTCGACCACCACCTTGTCGGTGATCGGGAAGCTCTGGCAGCTCAGCACGAAGCCGCGCGCCACCTCGTAGTCTTCCAGCGCGTAATTCACGTCCATTTCCACCTGCCCGTCGAGCACCTTGCAGCGGCAGGTCGAACATACGCCGCCCTTGCAGGAGTAGCGCATGTCGATGCCAGCGCGCAGGCCCGCATCCAGGATGGACTCCTTGTCCTTGTCCATCGTGAAGCTGGCCGCGTTGCCGTCCATGATGACAGTGACTTCGGTCTGGTGCTGCTGGCCCGCCTCGACCTTGCGCGGCTTGTGCTCGTGCTTCGGGATGCTGGCGGCGAACAGCTCGATGCGGATCTTTTCCTTCGCCAAGCCGGCCGCCTGCAGGGAACGCGAGACGCCGTGCATCATGTCTTCCGGGCCGCAGATGAAGGCGACGTCGATGTCGCGGATGTCGATCCAGTGCTTGAGGAAGTGGCCGCACTTCTCTTCGGTGATGCGGCCGTTGAACAGCTCGATGTCCTGCTGCTCGCGGCTCATCACATACACCAGCTTGAGCCGGTCCATGTAGCTGTCCTTGAGATCGGTCAGCTCGTCGCGGAAGATCACGCTCGACGATGCGCGGTTGCCGTACACGATGGTGAAGCGGCTCTTCGGCTCGGCCAGCAGGGTGGTCTTCACGATCGACAGGATCGGCGTGATGCCGCTGCCGGCCGCGAAGGCCAGGTAGTGGCGTTCGCTCTGCGGATCGAGCGGCACGTTGAAGTGCCCCATGGGCGGCATCACTTCCAGGGTCGCGCCGGGTTTCAAGTGTTCGTTGGCCCAGGTCGAGAACAGGCCGCCGCCGACGCGCTTGATCGCGACGCGCAGGCGGTCGTCCTGGACCGCCGAGCAGATCGAGTAGGAACGGCGCACGTCCTCGCCGTCGATCATCGCGCGCAGGGTCAGGTGCTGGCCCTGCTGGTAGGCGAATTGCGGTTTCAGTTCGGGCGGGACGTCGAAGGTGACGGCGATGGCGTCGCGGGTTTCGTGCTTCACCTTCGCCACGGTCAGTGGATAGAATTTGCTCATGTCCGGGTTTGTCTCTTTTTGCTCTATGTGCTCTTTATGCTCTTAATGGCACTTGAAGTAATCGAAAGGCTCGCGGCAGTCGAGGCACTTGTACAGCGCCTTGCAGGGCGTGGAGCCGAACTCGCTGGTCAGCTGGGTGTGCGGCGAGCCGCAGTGCGGGCAGGACACGTCGGGCGCGGCGCGGCGGCGGATGCCGGCGTGCAGGCCGCTGATGTCGATCGCCTGCTGCACCGGCGGGGCGATGCCGTAGCCTTTCAGGGCCGCCTTGCCGGCGTCGCTCATCCAGTCGGTGGTCCAGGCCGGCGACAGGCGGCTGACGATGCGCACGTGCTCCAGGCCGTGGACCTGCAGGGCTTCCTTGACCGAATCGGCGATCACCTGCATCGCCGGGCAACCCGAATAGGTCGGCGTGATCGTCACCACACAGGCGCCGTCCTCGAAAGCGACGTCGCGCACGATGCCGAGGTCGACCACCGAGATGACCGGGATCTCCGGATCGGCGACGGCGCCGAGCCAGCCCCAGACCTGTTCGACGGTCACGTCCAGCGTCTTCATTACCACTGCGCTCCCGGATAGGCGCGCTGCAGGAACTGCATCTCGGCCAGGATGTAGCCGAGGCGCTCGGTGTGCCGGCCCTGCTTGCCGCCGCGCTGCATGTACGCGTCCGGGTCGGGCATCTTGAGGGTGGCTTCCTCCAGCACGTCGGCCAGGTGGTCGAGGAACATCTTGCGCAACGGCTCGGCGGCCGGCGCGACGCCCTGCTCCACCATCGCCTTGTCGACCTCGTCGTAGATGAACATCTCGCCGCCGTACATCCACAGCTCGTCGAGCGCGGTCTGCATCTTGGCGTGGCTGATGTCGGTGCCGTCGCCCAGGCGCACCACCAGGTCGCCGGAGCGGCGCAGGTGGTAGGTGACTTCCTTGATCGACTTCTGCGCGATCTCGGCGATGCGCGGGTCGCTGGAGCGGGTCAGGCCGTCCATCAGGAAGTAGTGCCAGGTATCGAACAGGAACTGGCGCACCATGACGTCGGCGTAGCTGCCGTTCGGCTGCTCGACCAGCAGGCAGTTGCGGTAGTCGAAGGCGTCGCGGTGGAAGGCCAGGCGGTCTTCGTCGCGGCCCTTGCCTTCCAGCTCGCCGGCGTAGCCGAGCCACATGCGGGTCTGGCCCAGCAGGTCGAGGGCGACGTTCGACAGCGCCATGTCTTCTTCCAGCGCCGGTCCCTTGCCGCACAGCTGGCACAGCTGCTGCGAGAGGATCAGGGCGTTGTCGCCCTGGCGCAGCACATACTCGATTTTTGGATCCACGGCCGTCATTTCTACTCCGTCACAGGTTCTTCACTTCTTCCGGCATCGGGAAGAAGGTCGGGTGGCGGTAGACCTTGCTGTTGGCCGGCTCGAACAGGGCTTCCTTGTCGTTCGGGCTGCTGGCCACGATGTCCTGGGCGCGCACGACCCAGATGCTGACGCCTTCGTTGCGGCGGGTGTAGACGTCGCGCGCGTTGTTGATCGCCATCTCGGCGTCAGGGGCGTGCAGGCTGCCGACGTGCTTGTGGGCGAGGCCGTGCTGGCTGCGGATGAAGACTTCCCACAGGGGCCATTCTTTGCTCATTTCTGTTATCTCCGTGATTCTTTTGTGCGGTCGTGCATGTGACGCTTGGACGCGTGGGCAGGAAACCTGCCCACCCTACAAAGGCGGTCCGTCAGATCAGGCGGCGGCCTTGCGGGCGGCTTGTTTCTCGGCGTGGGCGACGAGGGCGTCGCGGAACCACTCGCCGTCCTCGTAGGCTTTCACGCGGGTGCGCAGGCGGTCGCGGTTGCAGGGGCCGTTGCCCTTCAGGACGTTGTGGAACTCGCTCCAGTCGATCTCGCCGAAATCGTACGAGCCGCGCGCTTCGTTCCACTTGAGGTCCGGGTCGGGAATGGTCAGGCCCAGGTATTCGGCCTGCGGCACGGTCTGGTCGACCATGCGCTGGCGCAGCTCGTCGTTCGAGAACAGCTTGATGCGCCAGGCGGTCGATTGCGCGCTGTTGACCGACTCGGCATCCGACGGGCCGAACATCATCAGGGAAGGCCACCACCAGCGGTTGAGCGCGTCCTGGGCCATCGCCTTCTGCTCGGGCGTGCCCTGGGCCAGGCTCATCATGATGTCGTAGCCCTGGCGCGCGTGGAAGGACTCTTCCTTGCAGACGCGGATCATGGCGCGCGCGTACGGTCCGTACGAGCAGCGGCACAGCGGGATCTGGTTGATGATGGCGGAGCCGTCGACCAGCCAGCCGATCGCCCCCATGTCGGCCCAGGTCAGGGTCGGGTAGTTGAAGATGCTCGAGTATTTCGCTTTACCCGAATGCAGCGCCTGCAGCAGTTCGTCGCGCGACACGCCCAGCGTCTCGGCGGCGCTGTACAGGTAGAGGCCGTGGCCGGCCTCGTCCTGGATCTTGGCCAGCAGCACCGACTTGCGCTTGAGCGTCGGGGCGCGCGTGACCCAGTTCCCTTCCGGGAGCTGGCCGACGATCTCGCTGTGCGCGTGCTGCGAGATCTGGCGGATCAGGGTCTTGCGGTAGGCCTCGGGCATCCAGTCCTTCGGCTCGATCTTGATGCCGGCGTCGATGCGCGCCTGGAACGCCGCTTCTTCGGCGCTCATGTCTTCCTCGGTACGGACTTTCTTCAGTCCGGTCTCCACCATTTGTGCGTACATGTCTGGTCTCCGTTGCGAAACTCTCCAAATCATAATACGATACAAAAAATCGGATGTACACCAAAATTTTGAATCATATTGAGACATTTCCACATGACACAACCCACCAGCGGCGAGTGGATCAGCCACTTCCTCGCGACCGACCCGCCGCGCCATAAGTCGCTGGTGATGACCCTGTGCGGCGACGCCATCGCCCCGCACGGCGGCGCCTTCTGGCTGGGCAGCATGATCGAGCTCCTGGGTCCGCTCGGGGTGTCCGACCGCCTGGTGCGCACCAGCGTGTTCCGCCTGGTGCAGGAAGGCTGGCTGGTGGCCAGCCGCGAGGGCCGCCGCAGCCGCTACGCCCTCGAGCCCAAGGCCCTGCCCCGCTTCGAGCGCGCCAACCGCCGCATCTATTCGCCGCCCGGCCTGCACTGGGACGGCCGCTGGACCTTCATGCTGGCCCCGAACGGCAGCATCGACGGCGACCTGCGCGCGCTGCTGCGCAAGGAGCTGGAATGGGAAGGCTTCGCGATGCTCGCCACCGGCGTGATGGCGCATCCCGCGCCGGACCGCGACACCCTGCGCGACATCCTGGCGCGCTCGGGGGCCGATGGAAAAGTGTTCGTGTGCGACGCGGCCGAGCTGCCGGGCGTCGGTTCGCGTCCCCTGCCGGAACTGGTGGGCGACGCCTGGGACCTGTCCGCCGTCATCGCTGGCTACCGCGGCTTCATCGACACCTTCACGCCGCTGCTGGCGCTGCTGGAAGATCCCGCCAGCGTGCCGCCGCAGGACGCCTTCGCGATCCGCACCCTGCTGGTCCACGCCTACCGCCGCGTGCAGCTGCACGACCCGATGCTGCCGGTCGCGCTGCTGCCCGACCCCTGGCCGGGGAGCGACGCCTACGAGCTGGCGAAGCGTGTCTACCAGCTGACCTGGCGGCAGGCCGAGGAACACGTCATGGCCATGCTGCGCAAGGAAGACGAAAGCACCCCGCCCGCCGACGGCGGCTTCTACGAACGGTTCGGGGGACTGGCTTGATGGCGCCTGCGCAGGACGCGCCGGGCCAGCAGCAGGATGGCGCCAAGGATGGCCATGGTCACCAGGCCGCCCAGCGGATTGTCCGCGATGCGCGCACCATAAAAGCCGGCGACGACGATCAATGCAATGGATAAGACCCGCATGCGCGCTCCTTGATCTGGACCGGCGGCCGAAATCCGGTGGCGCCGTTGAAAACTAGTATTATCACCCTTTTCCGTAACAACCCAAGGACAGGACACCCCATGTCTATCAAGATCAGCAGCCAGTTCGACGCTGGCGCCATCGAGGTCGTGAACGCCACGAGCGCGAACGCCATCGACCTGAACATCCGCAAGGATTCGCACGCCGACATCATCCAGTGGTTCTACTTCCGCCTGCAGGGCGCCCAAGGCCAGGCCTGCACCATCCGCTTCCTGAACGCCGGCCAGGCCGCCTATCCGGCCGGCTGGGAAGGCTACCAGGCGATGGCGAGCTACGACCGCATCAACTGGTTCCGCGTGCCGACCTCCTACGACGGCAAGGTGATGACGATCGAGCACACCCCCGGCATGGACAGCGTCTACTACGCCTACTTCGAGCCCTACTCGTGGGAGCGCCACCTGGAACTGCTCGACCGCGCCCAGATGTCGGAAAACGTGCGCATGCTGGACCTCGGCTCCACCGTCGACGGCCGCGACCTGAACATGCTGGTGATCGGCGAACCTTCGCCCGAGAAGAAAAAGGTCTGGGTGATCGCACGCCAGCACCCGGGCGAGACGATGGCCGAGTGGTTCGTCGAAGGCATGCTCGACGCCCTGCTGGATCCGGCGCATCCGTTCGGCCGCCAGCTGCTGAAGGAAACCGTGTTCTACGTGGTCCCGAACATGAACCCGGACGGCTCGGTGCGCGGCAACCTGCGCACCAACGCGGCCGGCGCCAACCTGAACCGCGAGTGGATGAACCCTTCGATGGAGCGCAGCCCGGAAGTCTTCCTGGTGCTGAAAAAAATGCACGAAACCGGCGTCGACCTGTGCCTTGACGTGCACGGCGACGAGGGCCTGCCCTACGTCTTCGTGGCCGGCAGCGAATCGCTCCCGACCTGGACCGAAGCGCAAGCCGCGCAGCAGAAGCGGTTCATCGAAGACTTCAAGATCGCCAGCCCGGACTTCCAGGACGTGCACGGCTACGGCGCCACGCCGTTCACCGACGAAACGCTCACCATGGGCTCGTCGCACATCACCCATGCCTTCGGCTGCCTGTCGCTGACCCTGGAACTGCCGTTCAAGGACAACGCCAACGACCCGGACCCGCAAGTCGGCTGGGACGGCGCGCGCAGCGCGCGCCTGGGCGCCGCGGTGCTGCAGCCGGTGCTGAACGCGGTCCGCGCGCTGAAGGCATGAGCGTCTTTTCCGCGTCCGTCTTCGACGCCACCGTCGTGTTCGAGGGCCAGGAGCTTTTCAAGGGCCGCGGCGCGGCCCAGACCTGGGCCGAAAAAGTGGCCAGGGAGCTCGACACCGAGGTGACGGTCGAGAAGATCGGCACCGGCTGGGCCTTGAAGGCCACCGTCGATGGCGAGCCCCGCACCTGGGGCATCTACGGCCAGCGGCTCAGCCGCATCGAGCAGGCCGGCTGACCGGCTGCCCTGCCGGTATCTCCACGAAAACGCTCCGCCTGCGGGGCGTTTTTGCATGCGCGCGGCATAATTCATGGTACGCCGCCGTGTTCCACTGGACATGACTTGCGGTTTTGGCGGATAGTTACCTGATCGTTAACTTCTCCCGACGATCATGAAACATTCCTCAGGACGCCTCCCGGGCAATCCGGTCCAGTCTGTCATCATGAGCGGGGCGGCAAGCAACGTTGCCGACACCACGCCGCCGGTGCTGATCTCTCCGCCCGCTTATCACATCACGCCGCATGGCAAGCTGGTATTCACATTCGACGAGCCCATCAAGCTCGGGAGCGGCATCCTCCGTCTGGGCGGGAATGGCGAGTTTCTCAACCTCGAACTCGGCGCCGCTTCCGGCCTGAGCGTCGAGGGCAATACCCTGACCTTCCAGACACCCGCCGGCCTGGCGGAAAACACCGAATACAGGCTCTCGTTCTCCGGCGGAAGCATCCTCGACCTGTCCGGCAATGCCTTGGGCAGTTCCGATGCCGGGGCATCTGCCGTGTCGGTTCCGTTCATGGTCAGCATCAAGACCGTCCCCGTCGTCGCGACCGGCACCGCCGGGGACGACACCATCCATGGCAGCGATTTCGCCGACACGATCTCCGGCGGCAGCGGCGGCAGGGATACCCTGTGGGGCCACGGCGGGGACGACGTCATTCATGGCGGCGATGAACCGCCCGATACCAGCGGCAACATCCTGTACCTGTCTGGCGACACGATCCACGGCGGCGCGGGCAACGACATTCTGTATGGGAATGGCGGGCAAGACACGCTTACCGGCGGTGACGGCGACGACAAACTGTATGGTGGCGCCGACTTCGACTACCTGTACGGCGGGGCGGGCGACGACCTGCTCGACGGCGGCGACGGCAGCGACGAACTGCGGGATGACGCAGGCGACAACATCCTGCTGGGCGGCGGGGGAGACGACCGCCTGTTCACCGGCCCCGGCACCACCGGCAGGCAGGAGGGCGGCGAAGGCGACGACCAGCTGGACGGCTACGGCGGCGTGGACTTGTTCGGTGGCGACGGCAACGACCAGATCACCCTGACCCTCACGGGCCCCGATACCGTGGTTTCCGGGATCGATGGCGGCGCGGGCGACGACCGGATCGTCCTCGCGTTCGACCGCCCGGCCCGGACCGGTGTCAGCGTGACGGGCGGCAGCGGCGTCGACACCTTCGTGGTCCGCGGGAACGTGGCGGCCGACAGTTCGGGCTTCGCGACCATCCAGGACTTCACCCCTGGCGCGGGCGGCGACAAGCTCGACATCACCGCGCTGCTGGGGCAGGACTATACCGGCAATCCCTTCCAGGACGGCCTCCTGCGCCTGGTGCATAGCCCGGGCTTCTTCACCCTGATCGAGATGCGCGTCGCGGATGCGCCCGGCGGCTACGTGCCCTTGCTGGCCCTGGCGGGCGTCGTACCGCCCAGCCTGACGCGAGATAATTTTGTCAACGGCATCGATCCGACCGGCCGCGCCGAAGGGGTGGTCCTGGAGGGCACGGCCGGGGCCGATCTGCTGACGGGCACGCCCTACGACGACACGCTGCGCGGCGGCGACGGCGATGACCGCCTGGTGGGGAACACCGGCAACGACAGCCTCGACGGCGGTGCGGGCAACGACGAACTGGATGGCGGCGACGGCGACGATGTGCTGGACGGCGGCGACGGCAACGACATCCTGCACGGCGGCCTGGGAAACAACATCCTGAACGGCGGCGCCGGCGACGACATCCTGCATGCCGGCTTCGACGACAACGTCATGAACGGCGGGGCCGGCAACGATACCCTGAACGGCAGCGTCGGACTCGACCACGCGTTGTACACCGGCGCCCGCGACGATTACACGCTTACCTTGATCCGCAACAGCTTCACGCTGGCGGACCGGCGCGGGACGGCCGGCGACGGCGTCGATACGCTGCTGGCCGTCGACCGCCTCGCCTTCTCCGACGCCAACCTGGCGTTCGACGTCAGCGGCGCGGCCGGGGCGGCCTACCGCCTGTACCGCGCGGCGTTCGACCGCGAACCCGACCTGGGCGGCATCGGTTTCTATATCGCGATGATGGACAAGGGCGTGTCGCTGTACGACGTCGCCGCCGGTTTCGTGTCCTCGCAGGAATTCAAGGACGTGTACGGCAGCGCGCCGACCCACGAGGAAATCGTCACGCGCATGTACAAGAACATCCTGCACCGCGATCCGGAGCCGCTCGGCTACGAATTCTGGCTGAAAATTCTAGAAGACAAGAAAGCCGACGTGGCCGCGGTCCTGGTCGCGTTCAGCGAAGGAGCGGAGAACCGCGAAGTCACCGCCGACCTGGTGGCCGAGGGCATCGCGTACACGCCCTACGGCTGAGCACTATGCACGGGGCGCCGGCCCGGCGCCCCGCCAGCCGTCTCAGAGTTCCACGCCCAGGTGCTTGCCGACCCAGGCGTTCGCATCCTCGACGGTATCGAAATGCAGGGTCGCGATGGCCGTCTTGTCGGGGGCCAGGAAGGTGGTGTAGACCTTGCGGCTGTCGTTGCCCGAGCTGAGCAGGTCGGACTGCTGGGACAGCTCGACGGTGGCCACCAGGTCGAGGTTGAGCAGCACGGTCTTCTGGCTGTTTTCCTTGTCGATGCGGACGAATTTGCTCATGGAGGCTCCTCTCAGCTGCCGGCGACGACCATCTTCTCGATCAGGATCGAGCCGGTCGACTTGTTGCCGCGGTTCAGGACGTCGTTGCCGATCCCCACGATCTGCTGGAACATCTCGCGCATATTGCCCGCGATGGTGATTTCCTCGACCGGATACTGGATCACGCCGTTCTCGACCCAGTAGCCGGAAGCGCCGCGCGAATAGTCGCCGGTGACGTAGTTCACGCCCTGGCCCATCAGCTCGGTGACGAACAGGCCGGTGCCCATCTTGCGCAGCATGCCTTCCAGGTCGTCGGCGCGCTTGGTCTGGCTCGAGACCAGGTCGAGGTTGTGCGAGCCGCCGGCGTTGCCGGTGGTTTGCATGCCGAGCTTGCGCGCCGTGTACGAGGACAGGAAGTAACCCTGCAGCACGCCGCCATCGACGACCTTGCGGCGGCTGGTGCGCACGCCTTCTTCGTCGAAGGGCGCCGAGCCGACCGCGCCGATCAGGTGCGGGTCTTCGACGATGGTGATGTGGTCCGGGAAGATCTGCTTGCCGAGCGAATCGAGCAGGAAGGTCGACTTGCGGTACAGCGCGCCGCCCGAGACCGCCTGCACGAAGGCGCCCAGCAGGCCGGCGGCCAGCGGCGCCTCGAACAGCACCGGGCAGGTGCGGGTGTCGAGCTTGCGCGCGTTCAGGCGCGCCAGCGCGCGCTCGGCGGCGTAGCGGCCCACCGCTTCCGGCTTGCCGAGCTTCTTCGGGTCGCGCGCCGAGGTGTACCAGTCGTCGCGCTGCATCTTGTTGCCGCGGCCGGCGATCGGCGCCACCGAGATGGTGTGGCGCGAGAACGGATAGCCGCCGATGAAGCCGCGCGAGTTGGCGCCCACGAAGTGCGACTGCTGCACATAGACGCTGGCGCCTTCGCTGTTGGTGATGCGCGGGTCGACTTCGAAGGCGGCGTTCTCGCAACGCTGGGCGAGTTCGACGGCTTCCTCGGTACTGATCTGCCAGGGGTAGAACAGGCGCAGGTCGCGCGGATTGGTCTCGAGCAGCTCGGCGTCGGGCAGGCCGGCGCAGTCGTCCTCGGCGGTGAAGCGGGCGATGTTCCAGGCCGCTTCCACGGTGTCCTTCAGCGACTTGGTGGAAAAGTCCGAGGTATTGGCGTTGCCGCGGCGCTGGCCGTAATACACGGTGACGCCGATGCCCTTGTCCTTGTTCTGCTCGATGGTCTCGATCTTGCCTTTACGCACAGAAACCGACAGGCCGCTGCCTTCGCTGATCTCGACCGATGCGTCGGTGGCGCCCTGCTCTTTCGCGAACGCCAATACGTCGCGGGCGAGCTGTTTCAGCTGGTCCTGGGTATGGGTAAAAGCCGAAGTGATCGCGGAGTCGTTCATGTCGTGTTTTTCGTAGCGAGCCCTAAAACAGTTATCATAGCAGCCGTTTACTATTTTCACTGACCGGCTCTACGCCAATCGGATCGATCCGGGTCAATCCATAGATCATGCCTAATCCAAACCGCGGCTCCGTGGGCTTCCAGTCCAACGAGTTCGACCAAGAATACGAACGTCCTTCCAAGTCCGAAGCCAAGCGCCAGTCGAACGAGCTGCAGAAGCTCGGCGAACAGCTGGTGGACGCGCCGCGCGACCGCGTCAAGCGCGTCGAGATGCCGGAAGACGTCAAGGAAGCCATTCTGCAGTGCCAGACCATCACCAACCACGAAGGCCGCCGCCGCGCCCTGCAGTTCGTGGGCAAGAAGATGCGCACGCTGGACGAGGAAGAAGTCGAGGTCATTCGCCGCACCATCGAGGGTTGGAAAGGCGCTTCCAAGGCGGAAACCGCCGCCCTGCACGCGCTCGAGCGCCGCCGCGAGAAGCTGCTGGCCGACGACAAGGCCCTGACCCAGCTGCTGGAAGAGCATCCGCAGCTCGACGTGCAGCAGCTGCGCACCCTGATCCGCAACGCGCGCAAGGAGCAGGCCGAGAACAAGCCGCCGAAGGCCTACCGCGAGATCTTCCAGATCCTGAAGGACCTGGGCAAGAAGCCGAAGCAGGCCGATGCCGACGACGAGGAAGCGATCGATGACGAGTCCGACGACGAATAACCAGGAACTGGCGCATCAAGAGCTGATTATCGGCCTGGTCTCCGTGTCCGACCGCGCCAGCGGCGGCGTCTACGAGGACAAGGGCATTCCCGCGCTGGCCGACTGGCTGGCGCAGGCGATCACCACGCCGTATCGTATCGAAACCCGTTTGATCCCCGACGAGCGCGCCGGGATCGAGCGCACCCTGGCCGACCTGGTCGACAACGTGCGCTGCCACCTCGTGCTCACCACCGGCGGCACCGGCCCGGCGCGGCGCGACGTCACGCCGGAAGCGACGCTCGCCGTCGGCACCAAGGAAATGCCGGGCTTCGGCGAGCAGATGCGCCAGATCAGCCTGCGCTTCGTGCCGACCGCGATCCTGTCGCGCCAGACGGCCGTGATCCGCGAGGTCCAGGGCGAGGGCGCGGACCACGCGGCCCTGATCATGAACCTGCCCGGCCAGCCGAAGTCGATCAAGGAAACCCTCGAGGGCCTGAAGGACGAAGCGGGCAATGTGGTCGTCGGCGGGATCTTCGCCGCCGTCCCCTACTGCATCGACCTGATCGGCGGCCCCTACATCGAAACCAACCCGGCCGTGAGCAAGACCTTCCGCCCGAAGTCGGCGCTGCGTCCTCCCGCCGCATGAAAGAGCACTGAATGACGCAACTCCTGGAAAACATCGAGATCGAGACCGCGCCGAACCCGGAAATCGCGGTCATCTGGCTGCACGGCCTGGGCGCCGACGGCAACGACTTCGTGCCGCTGGTGAACGAGCTGGACCTGTCTGGCCTGCCGGGCATCCGCTTCGTCTTCCCGCACGCGAAGACCATGCCGGTGACGGTCAACGGCGGCTACGTGATGCGCGCCTGGTACGACATCACCGGCGCCGAACTCACCCGCCGCGAGGACGAAGGCGGCCTGCGCGCCTCGCAGCGCGACGTGGAAGCCCTGATCGCACGCGAAAAGGCACGCGGCATCCCGGCCTCCCGCATCATCCTGGCCGGCTTCTCGCAAGGCTGCGCGATGACGCTGCAGACCGGCATGCGCCACCCGGAAAAGCTGGCGGGCATGCTGTGCCTGTCGGGCTACCTGCCGCTGGCCGGCGTGGTGGCGCAGGAACGCAGCGAGGAAAGCCTGGCCACCCCGATCTTCATGGCGCACGGCACCCACGACAACGTGGTGCCCTTCGCGCGCGCGCAGCAGTCGGCGCAGGTGCTGAAGGAGCTGGGCTACCAGGTGGAGTGGCACCAGTACACGATGCAGCACACGCTGTGCCTGGAAGAGGTGCGGGATATCTCGGCCTGGCTGCAGAAAGTGCTGGCGTAAGCCTGCCACGATACCGTAGGGTGGGCGGCATGCGCGTCGCAGGCCGAATCCACGTCCTGGTGGAGCCGTCCACCCTACGAATTCAACGCCGCGTCCACCGCATCGGATAGCCGCGACACGATCTCCGACAAATCCGCCGCCGTCGCAATGAAGGGCGGCGCCAGCAGCACGTGGTCTCCGTGCCGACCGTCGATGGTCCCGCCCATCGGGTAGACCATCAGCCCGTTCTCCATCGCCCTGGCCTTGATCGCCGCGTGCAGCTTGCGCTCCGGCGGGAACGGCGTCTTGCTGGCGCGGTCCTGCACCAGTTCCAGCCCCAGCAGCAGCCCGCGCCCGCGGATGTCGCCCACGTGCTCGTGCACCCCGAAGACGTCGCCCAGCATGCGCCGCAAGGTCGCGCCGCGGCTGCGCACCCGCGCCAGCAGGTCGTCGCGCTCGATCACCTTCTGCACCGCCAGCGCCGCCGCGGCGGCCACCGGGTGGCCGATGTAGGTGTGCCCGTGCTGGAACACGCCGCTGCCCTTGCGCAGGCAGTCGGCGATGGTCTGGTGGGCCAGCACCGCGCCGATCGGCTGGTAGCCGGCGCCCAGGCCCTTGGCCACCGCGATGATGTCGGGCGCCACGCCGTCCTGCTCGATCGCGTACATGGTGCCGGTGCGGCCCATCCCGCACATCACCTCGTCGGCGATGAACAGGATGCGGTAGCGGTCGCAGATCTCGCGCACGCCCTGGAAGTAGCCGGGGGTCGGCGGGATCGCGCCGCCGGTGGCGCCCACCACCGGCTCGGCGACGAAAGCGATGATGTTCTCCGGTCCGGCCTCGAGGATGCGGGTCTCGAGCTCGTCGAGCAGGCCGGCGGTGTAGTCGGCGACGCTCTGGTGGGCGGCGCGACCGCGGTATTCGTAGCAGGCGGAGACGCGCACCGTGTCCATCAGCAGCGGCGCGAAATCCCTGCGGCGCCATTCGTTGCCGCCCACCGCCAGCGCGCCCAGGGTGTTGCCGTGGTAGCTCTGGCGGCGCGCCATGAACAGCTTGCGCTGCGGCTGGCCCGCCTCCACCCAGTACTGGCGCGCCAGCTTGAGCGCCGTTTCCATCGCTTCCGAGCCGCCCGAGACCAGGTAGACCGCGCCGATGTCCTGCGGCGCGCCCGCGACCAGGCGGTCGGCCAGCTCTTCGGCCGCGTCGGTGGTGAAGAAGCCGGTGTGGGCGTAGGCGACGCGGTCGATCTGGCGGTGCATGGCGGCGATCACGTCCGGGTGGCCATGGCCGAGCGAGGACACGGCGGCGCCGCCGCTGGCGTCGATGTAGACGCGGCCGGCGCTGTCGCGGATGCGGATGCCGCTTGCTGCCGCCGCGGTCGGCGGCACCTGGCGCAAGTTGCGGTGGAGGATATGGCTCATTGCGACTCCCTTCGAGAACAAGGGTTTGACAATAAGCGTGTGGCGCGGCGGTTCTTTTGATTTTAATGGGACGCTGTGCAATTATTTTCCAATTACAACAGCGCCGCTCATCCAGCCAACTTCCCATGACCGACCGACTCGGCCCCATCGCGCCCGATGCCATGACCCCGGCCCAGCGCGCCGCCGCCCAGGCCATCATCGACGGCCCGCGCGGCGCCGTCTACGGCCCCTTCGTTCCGCTGCTGCGCAGCCCCGAGCTGATGGAATATGCCCAGCGCATGGGCGAATACCTGCGCTACCGCAGCGCCATCGGCGTGCGCCTGTCGGAGCTGGCGATCCTGGTGACGGCGCGCCAGTGGAACCAGGGGGTCGAGTGGGCGATCCACGCGCCGATCGCGGCGCAGGTCGGCATTCCCGCCTCCGTCATCCACGCGATCGCCGAGCGGCGCCGGCCCCACGACATGCTGGTGGACGAAGCGGTGGTGCACGACTTCTGCGTCGAGCTGCACGAACGGAAATCGGTCTCGGACCGGGTGTATGCCGATGCGCTCGCGCTGTTCGGCGAGCAGGGGGTGGTCGATCTCATGGGGATCAACGGCTATTACACCTTCCTGGCCATGGTGATGAACACGGCCAGGACGGCGGTGCCGGCATCGCAGGCCGCACCGATGCCGGAC
The DNA here is from genome assembly GCA_032115075.1 of Massilia sp. Lineage (GTDB taxonomy): Bacteria > Pseudomonadota > Gammaproteobacteria > Burkholderiales > Burkholderiaceae_D > Telluria. Next base: position 5,695 of record DAMCRY010000012.1, on the reverse strand, counting down.
TGATGGACGAAACGCGAGCTTACTTCGGAAACGCCACCACTTCCGCCTGCTGCTCGCCCAGGCCCGCGATGCCGAGGCGCAGCTTGTCGCCCTTCTTGAGGAAGCGCTGCGGCGAGCGGCCCATGCCCACGCCCGGCGGGGTGCCGGTGGTGATGATGTCGCCCGGCTCGAGTGTCATGAAGCGCGACACGTAGCTGACGATCTGCGCCACCGTGAAGATCATGCTGGAGGTGTTCCCGGTCTGCATGCGCTTGCCGTTCAGCTCCAGGTAGAGGTCCAGGTCCTGTACGTCGAACACCTCGTCGCGCGTGACCAGGAAGGGGCCGACCGGGCCGAAGGTGTCGCAACCCTTGCCCTTGTCCCACTGCGAGCCCATCTCGAACTGGAAGGCGCGCTCGGACACGTCGTTGACCACGCAGTAGCCGGCCACGCACTTCAGCGCGTCCTCTTCGCTCACGTACTGCGCGCGCGTGCCGATCACCACGCCCAGCTCGACTTCCCAGTCGGTCTTCTTCGAGCCTTTCGGCAGCTGGATCGGGTCGTCCGGGCCGTTCAGCGAGCTGATGGCCTTGGTGAAGAACACCGGTTCCCTGGGCGGCTCGGCGCCGGTTTCGCGCGCATGGTCGGCATAGTTCATGCCGATGCCGATGAACTTTCCGACTTTCGCGACCGGCACCCCGAGGCGCGGATTGCCGCGTACCAGCGGCAGCGTCTTCCAGTCGATCTTGCCCAGCTTGCGCAGCGCCTTGTCCGACAATACCGACGCGTCGATGTCGCCGATGATGCCGGACAGGTCGCGCAGGCGGCCCTCTTCGTCGAACAGGCCCGGCTTTTCCTTGCCCGGGCGGCCATAGCGCACCAATCTCATGCTTGTCTTCCTGAATGAATAAAGCGGGGATGATACCAAGGATCGGAGCGGCTCATCCCTCGCGGTAACCGAGCTAGTGACTGAGCAGGTAGGCGCTCATGTCGATCGCATCGCGCTCGCTCACGCCCATGTTCGGCATCGCCGTATTCGGATCGACCGATTGCGGATCGCGGATCCAGCGCACCAGGCCGGCCTGGTCGTTCGGCACCGCGCCGGCCAGCACCTTGCGTCGTCCCATTTCCGACAACGGCCGGCCGACGTAGACCTTGGAACCGGACAGGCCGGGGATCAGGTGGCAGGACTGGCAGGCGTACTGCGTCAGCGCGATCTTGCCGCGCTCCGGGTCGCCCTGCACGCCGCCGGGCGGGCGCTTCGGCGCGCAGGCCCCCAGTCCGGCCAGCGCCAGCACCAGCACCGCCATGCGCAGCGCCCTCATTGGTCCCCTCCCTGGGCCGTCGCGGCCTTGAAATCCTGTGCGCTCATCGCCGGCAGGGTCGTCACGAAAGCCACCACCGCCCAGATCTCCTCGTCGCGCAGGTGGTATTCCCAGGCCGGCATGCCGCTCATCTTGATGCCGTGCTTCGTCACCCAGTACAGCTCGCGCGGCTTCCAGCGCTGGGTCGCGTCGACCAGGGGACCGGGGATCGGCTGCATGCTCATGCCGATGGTCGACTGGGCCACGCCCGGCCCGCCGTGGCACTGCAGGCACTTGTCGCGGTAGACCCGGGCCCCGACGCGCAATTGCTGCTCGCCGCCCAGGCGCGGGACCTGGATGTCTTCCGCATGGTTGCGCACCGAGTACTTCATCCCCTCTTCCAGCACCGAGTACACGATGGGGAAGTGCTGGGCAGTGGCCCCGATGTTGTACCAGCCGCCGAACAGCACCGCCAGGCCGGCCGCGCCGGCGGTCACGCCCGCCGCCGCCAGCGTAAGGACAGCGGTCTTGACGATCAGCCGTTGGCGGTTGGTCAGCATGGTTGGGGGTGCGTCCGATTGGATTCGTTAAAAAAAATGCATCTTTGTTTGTGTATTATAAAAGCCACTCCACAATAGCGAATTCCAAACGTGCGCACCTGTTCCTACCACGAATGCGTCCCCGTCTCCGCCGCCGCGCTGCGCCGCGCCGGCCTGGCGCTGGCATGCGTGGCGGCGCTGGCGGGGTGCAAGGAGGACGCACGGTCGGCCGTCCCCGGCGGCGACAGCCGGCAGGGCCTGCGCCTCGTGACCCAGTACCAGTGCGGCGCCTGCCATGTGATTCCCGGCGTGCAGGGCGCGGCCGGCGACGCCGGCCCCTCGCTGGAATACATCGGCCGCCTGAGCTACATCGCCGGCGGCATTCCGAACGGTCCCGACAACATGGTCCGCTGGCTGCGCGTGCCGCATGCCGTCAAGCCCGGCACCGAGATGCCGCCGATGGGCCTCACGGAGCAGGAGGCGCGCCACATGGCGGCCTTCCTGTATACCTTGCGATGAGCATGAACGTCATACCGGACAACCTGCAATCGGTGCTGCACCCGGCCGGGTGGGACGCGGCCATCATCAGCCAGTTCACCTGGGTGCTGTTCGGCGCCGGCACCCTGATCTTCGTGGCCGTGATGGCCCTGCTGTTCCTGAGCCTGCGGCGCCAGGAGCGCCCCGCGCGCGCCCTGCTGTGGATCGGCGGCGGGGGCATCGCCTTTCCGGTGGTGGTGCTGAGCGCGCTGCTGGCCTGGAGCACCTGGCGCAGCGCCCAGCTGGCGCCGCAGTCCTCGCGCGACGCGCTCACGATCTCGGTCACCGCCAAGATGTGGTGGTGGGAAGTGCGCTACCACGACCCGGCCAGCGGGCGCGAGATCGTCACCGCCAACGAGATCCATATCCCGACCGGGCGCGCGGTCTACCTGGGCCTCAACTCGGCCGACGTGATCCATAGCCTGTGGGTGCCCTCGCTCGCGGGCAAGCGCGACATGGTGCCCGGCCGCGTGACCGGCCTGACCCTGCGCGCCGACAAACCCGGCATCTACCGCGGCCAGTGCGCCGAGTACTGCGGCGAGCAGCATGCGAAGATGGCGCTGCACGTGGTGGCCTCCGCCCCGCAGGAATTCGACGCCTGGCTGGCGCGCCAGGCCCGGCTGGCCGCGCCCGCGAACGAACCGCTCCTGGTGCGCGGCCGCGATGCCTTCCTGCAGCAGCGCTGCCAGGCCTGCCACACCATCCGCGGCGTGGCCGAGGGATCGCGCCTGGGCCCGGACCTGACCCACGTTGGCAGCCGCATGCACATCGGCGCCGGTACCCTGCGCACCCACCACGCCAGCCTGGCGGGCTGGATCGCCGATCCGCAGGCCTCCAAGCCGGGCGTCTTCATGCCCGGCTCGCGCGACCTCGACCGCGAAACCCTGGCCGCGCTGGCCGCCTACCTCGAGCACCTGAAATGAGCCGGCACGACGCCTCCCCGCCCCTTCCAAATTCCCTGCCCCGGCCGGACGGCGAATTCGACCGCCTGAAGGAAGTCTGGCGCACGCCGACCGGCTGGCGCTTCTTCACCTCGGTCAACAACACCAGCATCGGCCTGCTCTACATCGGCACCGCCCTGCTGTTCTTCATCCTGGCCGGCATCCTGGCGCTCGTGATGCGGGTGCAGCTGGCCGTGCCCGACAACGGCCTGCTCTCGCCCGACACCTACAACCAGGTCTTCACCATGCACGGCACGGTGATGATGTTCCTGTTCGCGATCCCCATCGTCGAGGCGATCGCGGTCTACCTGCTGCCGAACATGCTGGGCGCGCGCGACCTGCCCTTCCCGCGCCTCTCGGCCTACGCCTACTATGCCTACGCCTTCGGCGGCCTGGCCTTCTTCTGCACCATCTTCGTCGGGCTGGCGCCGAATGGCGGCTGGTTCATGTACCCGCCCTACACCGGCGTCGAATTCTCCCCCGGCCTGAACGCCGATTTCTGGCTGCTGGGGATCGGCTTCATCGAGATCTCGGCCATCGCCGGCGCCATCGAGCTGATCGTCGGCATCCTGTTCACGCGCGCGCCCGGCATGACGCTGCGCCGCATGCCGGTCTATGCCTGGGCCATGCTGGTGGTGGCCGTGATGATCGTGTTCGCCTTCCCGGCCGTGATCGCCGGCACCGCCCTGCTGGAGCTGGAACGCGCCTTCGACTGGCCCTTCTTCATCGCCGACCGCGGCGGCGACCCGATCCTGTGGCAGCACCTGTTCTGGTTCTTCGGCCACCCCGAGGTCTACATCATCTTCCTGCCGGCCGCCGGCATGGTCTCGACCATGGTCCCGACCATCGCCGGCACCCCGCTGGTGGGCCGGCGCGCCATCATCGTGGCCCTGGTCGGCGTGGGCTTCTTCAGCTTCGGCCTGTGGGCCCACCACATGTTCACCTCCGGCCTGGGCGTGCTGGAGATGAGCTTCATTTCCGCGGCCAGCATGGCGGTCGCCATCCCGACCGGCATCCAGGTGTTCGCCTGGATCGCCACCTTGTGGAACGGCCGCGTGCAGATGACGTCCCCGGCCCTGTTCCTGATGGGTTTCATGTTCATCTTCGTGCTGGGCGGGCTGACCGGCGTGATGGTGGCGGTGATCCCCTTCGACTGGCAGGTGCACGACACCTACTTCATCGTCGCCCACCTGCACTACGTCTTGATCGGCGGCATGGTGTTCCCGGTGTTCGCCGCGATGTACTACTGGCTCCCGCTGGTCAAGGGCCAGCGCATGTCGGAGAGCCTGGCGCGCTGGGTGTTCTGGCTGATGTTCGGCGGCTTCAACCTGGCCTTCTTCCCGATGCACATCACCGGCCTGCAGGGCATGCCGCGCCGGGTCTACACCTACGACACCCAGCTCGGCTGGGACTTCCTGAACCTGCTGTCCACCATCGGCGCCTTCGTGTTCGCCTTCGGGGTGCTGCTCTTCATCTTCGACGCCGTGCGCACCCTGCGCCGTCCCGAGAAGGAGGTCGGCAACCCCTGGAAGGCGCCCACCCTCGAATGGCTCACCTCGGAGTCCTACGGCAACCGCAGCATCCCGCGCATCACCTCGGTCAATCCGCTGTGGGACCAGCCGACGCTCTCGGAGGAAGTCGACCGCGGCCAGCACTACCTGCCCGGTACCGCCACCGGCCGGCGCGAGACCATCGCCACCAGCCCGGTGAGCGCCGAGCCGCGCTACCTGATGATCCTGCCCGGCGACAGCTGGCTGCCCGTGATCGCCGCCCTCGGCACGGCCGGCTTCTTCCTGCTGCTGACGGTGAAGGCGATGCTGCTGGCCTGGATCTTCGGCCTGATGGCGGTCGGCGGCACCATCGCCTGGCTGTGGGAATCGGACCGCAAGCCGCCGCTCAAGGAAGCGCGCGTGGCCGACGACCTGGTGCTGCCGGTGAATGCGAAAGGTCGCGCCTCGCAGTCGTGGTGGGGCACGATGATCATGCTGGTCGTCGACGCCTGCATCTTCGCTTCCTTCGGCTACGCCTATGTCCACGTGTCGATGCGCCTGATGGTCTGCCCGCCGCCCGGCGCGGCGCTGCCCTCGCTGCCCTGGCAGCTGGCATCCGGCGGGCTGCTCCTGCTGAGTTCCGCGCTGATGCTGCTGGCGCTGCGCGCGCTCGGCAAGCGGCGCCTGCCCTGGCTGGTGCTGCTGGCGCTGGGCTGCACCGTGGCCTCCTTCCTGCTCGACCTGCGCGGCCACCAGTTCGCCGGCCTGGACCCGACCTCCAGCGCCTGGGCCGCGGCGATCGGCGCCCTGCTCTCCTACCAGGGCCTGCACGTCGTGGTCCTGGGGATCGCCGGCATTTACCTGGTGCTGCGCCACTGGCGCGGCCACCTGGGTGAGCACAGCCG
>DAMCRY010000011.1:0-27227 GCA_032115075.1 Massilia sp. | reverse complement strand
CAGGTCGGCGCCGAGGGTGCGGCCGTCGATGCAGGGGATGTTGGCGCACTTGATGCGGCCGTCCTGCTGGTCGACCACGCCGGCGATCGAGATGGCGACGCCGCGTGAGGGGCCGGAGGCGGCCGCTGCCGCTCCCATGGCGGCCCGCATCGCCGCGACGAAGGCGGCGAAGTCGTGGGTGGGCGTCGGCACCCGGTGCAGTTCGCCGATGCTGCCGTCGGCGCTCGCCACGGCGTACTTGATGGCGCTGCCGCCGATATCGAAACAGGTGATCATGGTGCGCATCATACCGGCAAGCGCGGCCGCAATGCCAGCCGCCCGGACGGACAGGTCATTCCGCCGGGTCCGGCTTCACCCGGGTCAGCTTGTAGTCGGCGGCGGAACGTTCGAGCGCCAGGCCGAGCACGTCCTTGAGCTCGTCGGGTTGCGTCCCCTCGTCGAGCTGGCGTTTCGCGAAGGTATTGCGCAGGGTGCGCCCGCCCGAGCGCGTCAGGTCGAGTCCGGCCCGCTCGAAGGTGGCGCGCATCTGCACGTAGACGGTCTTCCTCGTCATCCGCTTGCCGGCGAGGTTGGCCGGGAACACGAACGGCCCCGGGATCGCCATCGCCTCTCGCTCCTCCAGCCAGGGACGCAGCTCGTCGACGCCTTCGCGGGGGAGGGTGACCGTGTGCTCGTGGCTGGTGTCGTGCTTCTCGTCCGGGGTGATGGTGAGCACGATCGAGCCGTCGATGGCCGCCTGGCGGCCGACCTCCGAAACGAGCAGGCCGACCGCCTCGGACACGCGCAGGCCGGCCAGCGCGATGACGACCTGCATCGCACGATCGCGGCGGCGCTTCCAGCCATCGAAGGGGGTGCTGCGCCGGCGCCGCGGCGCTTCGGCGGGGAGGGCGGCGAAGAAGCGCTCCAGCTGATCGTCCGACAGGCTGCGGCCGGCATCGTCCTTCTTGATGTGGGCGCGGTCGATCTGGAGGATGGCCTCCTGCGCCGGATTCGGGACGACCCCGAGGTGTTCGTAGCAGCGCTCGAGCAGGCGCAGGTAGCGGTAGGCGATCTTGCTGTTCAGGACCGGCTTGCCTTTCTCGGTGCGGGCGATGAAGCGCAGCAGGTCCGCCCGGGTGGCGGTGGAGAAGGTGAGGCCCTGTTCCTGGAGCCAGCCGGCCACGTTGTTGAACATGAAGCGGTAGATCTTTGCCGACTCGGCGGAGAGGACCTTGAGCGTGCCGTCGGCACGGGCGCGCCGGCCGGTCTCGGCGAACGCTTCGGTGGATACGAATTCCTTGAATGCCTGTACGGGGTCGGCATCCCAGAACGTCAGGGTGTGCATGGCGATGACCATTCGGATTGAACTGACGTCACCATAACATAAAACGTAACTAACCAACGATTATACCTACCAAACCATGAAACTAAAACGCTAACGACTACGAAAACAATCCGAATATTCACCACAGCCAGCAAGGAAAGGGGTCGGGCCAGGCGGGGCTGCCGGAAGATCAGGCAATCGTCCGATACGTAGACAGGGAGGACTTGGCGGCGAGCAGGGAATCGATCCGCGAATGCGCCGATGCGGGTTGCGCCACAGTCCGGCGCTCGGTCGTAGCGCTTCAGGCGCCTGCCGCGGTTGCGACATGCTCCGGCGCCACCATCGACTCGATTGGCTTGTAGAGATCGAGCGAGTGGGTCATGCCCCAGCCCAGAAAGGCGAGCAAGACGACGATGGCGACTGGAGCGGCCCATGCCACAACTTCCTTCTTGAACGAATGCGACCCCTGTGGCGAAGACTTAGCGGTTGTGCCGGGTGCACCGCGTCGCGAGACAAAGTATATGTTCAGGGCAATGATCGGGATCACCACCAGCAGCATCAGCGCGGACCGACGATGATCAAGTTCTTTTCCTGGAAACCGAAATCGCCTGCCGAATGCATCAGTTGAACGGCGTAAACGCCCAGCATAGCCAAGATCGTATACGCGCAGACACGCTTAACCGATTTCACGTGACCGAATGCACTTGCCTGTTCCACATGGGTCGGAAGGGATGTCGTTCCTTGCACAGAATTTACGTTTTTCATTAGGTCTACCTTCGAGATAACAATGGCGAACCTGTTGGGTTTCGCCTAGCACATACAGATGAGGTGAAGAAGCACGTGCTGGAGCCGTGTGTCACTGGTCCTTCCACGCCTTCTGCGGCATACTACTCCGAAACAATTTCCATACATTGGGGCAAAATGTCCTATTGAGAACCATGCAAGATCAATCCGTGGCGTCATGGCCTCCCCAACTTCGACCGGGCGCTGGTCCCCGTTTTCTCCAGATCGCGGATGCATTGCAGCAGGCAGTGGCCGATGGTTTGCTCAAGCCGGGTAATCGCCTGCCTCCCCAGCGCGAGCTGGCTGCGCAGTTGAACGTGGACTTGACGACGATCACCCGGGCATACGATGAAGCCAGGCGCAGGCATCTGCTGGAAGGGCGTGGCGCGCGCGGTACCTATGTCGCCGCGCCGAAGGTGGAACTGACGTCGGTCCTTGACCTGAGCATGAACACGCCGCCGCCGCCGGATGGCGTCGACTTCGACGACCTGCTGCAACAAGGTCTCGCGCAAGTGCTGATGCGGGCGGATAACGAACTGCTGATGACGTACCATCTGGGCGGCGGCAGCGCCTCCGACCGCGAAGCCGGGAGCAGGTGGATCGAGCCGATGTTCGGACGCATGCATCCGGACCAGGTGGTCGTCTGCCCTGGCGCACAAGCAGCGATTGCGGCATTGATCCTGGTGCTGACCGAACCCGGTGACGCCGTTCTTGTGGAGCCGACGAGTTATCCCGGGCTGCGTGCAGCCGCGATCCAGTTCGGACGCCGTGTCTTTTCGGTCGGGACGGACAAGCATGGAATGCTGCCCCAGGCCCTCGAAGAAGCTTGCAGGCAGCATAGCGCCAGGCTCGTCTACCTCAACCCGACACTACAGAATCCGACAACGGTCACGATGCCGGAGAAGCGGCGCAAGGAATTAGCCGGCGTGGCCAAACGCTGCAACGCGCGGATCATCGAGGATGATCCTTACTGGCTGCTCGCCGAGGCGCCGCCGCCGCCCATTGCTACTTACGCTCCTGGGCAAGTCTATTACATTTCTACTTTGTCGAAATGCCTTACGCCGGGGTTGCGCGTTGCTTTCGTGCTCGTGCGCGACCCGGTCGAGCGTGGGCGCTTCCTGGTGGCCCTGAGGTCTTTCGCATTGATGGTCGCGCCACTGACGGCTGCGCTGGCGACCCAGTGGATCCTCGACGGCTCTGCAAACACCCTGATGCTGGGCGTGCGAGACGAGGCACGTGTACGCCAAAAGATGGCCCGCGACGTTCTGGCCGGACGAAATGCCGGACCTGGCGATGGGCTGCATACATGGGTCGAGCTGCCGACATACTGGCGGTCGTACCAGCTCGCGCGAGACGCAGAGAGGGAAGGGCTGGCGGTCACACCGGCGGAGGCCTTCGCAACCGATGGCGAAGCCGTGAACGCGATCCGGATCTCGCTGGGCAGTGTTGGGGACCGTGCACGCTTGCTGGCAGGGCTGCAGCGCCTATCCCAATTGCTGGCGCGCCGGCCCGAGGCATATAACGGTCCTGTTGTATGAAACGCATGCGAGCCGTCAGTCTTCGTAGTGTGCACGAGCACGTCGTCCGGTAACGTCCAGTTGCGCTGCCAATTGGCTCTACGGAGGTAGATGGTTATCCGGTTTCAGCGACACGTCGCCGTTACCGCCTGGCGTAGCGTCCCGGACGGCCGATCGCGGCAAGCAGATTGGCACATCATTATCTTGCATGGCTTCCAACTGAGACAATTTGTCCCGATGTATGGAGAATGTTTTTAAATAGAATGCCTGGAAACGTGCAGCAAACCATACTTCCGTGTAGTCGCGCTGACGTTTCGAATGGTCCGAACAAAGGGATCAACTGCTGGAGCAGTTTTCGAGGTATTACGCCTCACGTTGATAGATTCAAGTAATAGTCTGGAGATACTAAAATGGAGGCGGAGTGGTTCCCTACAGTCTTCTATACGTTCAAATTTCTCGCCTTAGGCGTGGGCATGTTCTTCGCCATCAAGTGGCATTATGACCAAGGAAAGAAGGAAAACGGGGTGAAGAGGAGGCGCGAGGTGCTGCTAGCGGCCGGCAAGGCGATCGCGGTCTTCGTGCTATCGCTCCTGGTACTGGCGCTCCTTACCTTCTTCCTCGTCAAGAGGCTCGGTCTGGACTTGGCCTTGCCATGATGGCAAAGAATAGCCGGCCGATGAGGTGCTGGCTATCGTTGCTGAAGCTTAAACAAAGAGAGTTGGCCATGGCACAGAAACGTTCATTCCTTGCTACGCTCGCCGCGATTGCCTGGTCCTTCATCGGCCTACGCCGCAAAAGGGATTTCGACGTCGACGCGGAAGGTGCGTTCAATCCCCTCTATGTGTTCATCGCCGCGCTCGTAGCATTGGCGGCGTTCATTGGCGCCCTGATGCTGGCGGTCCGGTTCGCCGTGGCGTGATGCGCCATCCAGGACGACACGACTAGTATGAGCAACTTGTTGAGCGAACGCCTCGCCGCCTGGCTCGATGCCCATGCCAGCGACCTGGACGAAGACGCCTCCGGCGGCCAAGGCCTGTTGCGCTCGCTCGCGGCGGAAGGCCTGTTTCGGGTCGGCGTGCCGGAGGCCCGGGAGGGCACAGGCGGGACGGCCGGCGCCGCGGCAAACGTCGTCGCGGCGCTGGCAGAGCATTCGCTCAGTGCAGCCTTCGTCTTCTGGGCCCAGCGCGCGGTGATCGAATGCTTACTCCTCAGCCCGAACCATGGGCTGGTCGATGAACTTCTACCCCAACTGCTGGACGGCAGCATGGCCGGCGCTCCTGGACTGTCGAATGCCATGCGTACCCTGAGTGGTTTCGATCGCCTGCACCTGCAATATGCCCCAGCGGCTGAAGGCAGCATCGTGTCCGGCGAGGTGGCCTGGGCGACCAACCTGGCGCCCTACGGCATTGTCCTTGCGGTGGCCGGGCCCGGCGCCGGGGGCGGCTGCCCGGCCTTGTATGCCGTGCCAGGCGACGCGGCCGGCATGGAGCTTGCGCTGACGACCGAGCTGATGGGCTTGCGCGGCAGCCGAACCGGCAGCGTGCGCCTCGATGGCGTCCGGCTTCCCGATCACTGGCGCCTGCACGCCGACGCCAGGACTTTCCTGCCGATGCTGAGGCCGACTTTCCTGGCGTTACAGTGTGGCTGGGGCATGGGGTTGGCACGCGCCAGCCTGCGTTCGGCCCGCTGCGCGAGCGAAGCTGCGCCATCGATCCTGTTGCCCGAGATCGAACAGCTGGAGCACGCCGCGAGCGCGTATTGGCACGAGCTGTCCGAGGGCATTGATGGGGGGCGCCTGCAGCTCGAACCGGCAAGCCTGTTCGGACTACGCCTGCAGATGGTGGAACTCGCGACTGCGGCCGTCCAACTGGAATTGCAGGCGCTTGGGGGCAGGGCGTATTCGCCACGGCACGGCGCGGCCTTTGCACGCCGCTGGCGCGAGTCGGCGTTTCTCCCAATCGTTACCCCAACCGCGGTGCAGCTCAAGACCGAGCTGGCGCGCGCCGGCGCCGTGTCGCGCCACTCCTAGCCCGGAAGCCGGCGCGGCGCCAGTCGCCACCGTCCCAGACGGAGTTCATCCAATGTTGAAGTACAAAGCCCGGCCGGCCGCCGTCGGCCCGGTGCGGCCTTCCTACGCCATCGAAACTGGCGCCACATGGCATGGGCGGCTGCCGGGATCTGGCTGATGACCGGCGCCACATGGCATGGGCGGCTGCCGGGATCTGGCTGATGACCGGCGCCGCCTTTGCCATGAACTGCCTGTTCGAGGCGGACCGGGATGTCCGCATGGCCCGCACGGCCAGGCGCGCCACGGCCGCTGGCGAGCTGCCCCGCGCTGAGGTCTTCGCGTTTGCCTCGCAAGGCCGCTTGAGCGTGGCAACATGCTTCGGAACAGAGAGACCCTGTCTGCCTTGATTGCGCACGCGTCAGCGTTGGAACGGGAGCGTCCGGACTACAACAGAGTCGTGTGGCTCCACTCGACGCGCACGCAAAGCCGGACAAGCTCTCGGAAGTAATTTTGTAAGATCGGTATCGTCGCCCCCTCATAGCAGCACGGCTCCCTCATAAGCCTCGGTCTGAGAGTTTTACTTCCAATTTTTGGAAGTAAATCTAGCACTTCGCTGACACATGTACTAATTTGTTCAGAAAGGTGTCGGATCAGACCACCCGGAGGGGATGATGGCTGCAGCTAAGACGCCGCGATCGGCGCAGCGGGCGCGTGTGCTTGACGCCTATCGCGGGCGTGGCCGTCAGAACAGCAATCTGTGGCTTGGATACAGCGTCAAGCAGGACCAAGATCTCATCTTCCATTCCGACCGCAGCTTTGTCCATTGGCTCGCTTTCCTCGAAAGCGACCCGTCCGTCGCTGGGTTTTACCCCATTTCCAACGAGTTGAGCGCCGTACTTGAGGTTGGTCCTGAGTGCGCAATGGTTGTCGACCGTTCAAAGCAGCAGCTCGAGGTGCATGTCGTCGCCGCGGCCGCACGCGAAATGACAACAGTCCAGACCGATTCCGGACTCGCGGCGGTACGAGTGATCAGCCAGGACGAGTTACGCGCACGTTCACGCCTGGCTGTTCATTGGCTAAAGGCCGTCAACTATGCCGGCATGCTCCGGTACATGAACGTCGCTACCCTCATGAACCAATTGGCATTCACGCTCGCACATCGGCCCTCTGGCACGCTCGAGGATCTTGTGGAGGATCTGGCTGGACATGACCGCGCTTCGGTATTTGGGGCCGTCGTGAAAGCCGCAATTCACGGTCGGCTCGACCTTGATTTGTCGTCGCAAGGATTGTGCGGGGCAAGTCGTTGGACGAGTCGAACGGCGCGGGAGCAATACTGACATGGGGACACGAGAGTCAGTGATCAAAGACGCTGTGCCGATCGACTTGTGGCCAAGCGTACTCGACGTTGAGTTTGAAGATGAACAACGAGAGAAGTTTCGAGCGCAGGCAGAGGCGATGCGCCTCTACTTTGCCTACGTTCCCGTCGCAGAAATCGAGGCCCTGACCGGCGTTCACCAAACTTGGCTACCCAGGCTAGCGAAACGTTGTCTTGAGATTGCGCCTGACGGGCGAATTCAAGGATTTCGTGCTTGCATTCCGTTTGCTCGCGCAAAGGACTATTGTAGGGTCAGCAAACTGCCGCACAATCCGCCGGGGATACCGTCCGGAATGGCAGGCGCGCTCGGTATGGTGCTTCGACGCTTTCCAGATATCGAAGAGCAGTTAGTTTTGTACATCAAGAACGAAGCGAAGCACTTTGCTGTTCCGGAGTACAAGCTCAGGCCATGCGACCTTCACCGGATCTTCCTTCGCTGCTTGACAGACAAGGAGGTGAAGTCCAGCGAGTGGCCATTCACGACGGAATACAGAGGGCTACGCTCGATTCAGGCATACATGAGCTATGTACTGGATCGGCATTTTGCGCGAAGCGCGGCAGCTCGGGGTGATAGCGCGGCCCGGGCACACGTGAATGTAGGCCGGGGCGTTGCGCCATTGCTCAGCTTCGACGAACCGTACGATGCAGTGGAGATCGATACCTACAAAATCGAAGCACATCTAACGGTTGCGTTCCAAACCCCGGACGGACTCGAAACTGACTTGCGTCTGGATCGGCTGAATCTGATTGCTGTGGTTGATCGCTTTAGCAGCGCCGTGTTGGCGTACACAGTTGTTTATCGGCCAGAGATTAGTGCCGATGACATCCTCAAGGTAATTCGCAATGCGGCGTGCGGCGCTTGGGCACCAATGGAACTGAGCATCCCGGGCTTAGCCTACCCCGAAGGCGCCGGCCTTCCCAATGGGGTGATCGACGGCGCGCAGGGAGCCCTGTGGAGCGCGACAATGTTCGACGGCGCCCTGGCACATTTGGCTTCGGCCGTGCATGCCCGTGCCCGTGCCGCACTAGGCTTCGCCATTAACTGGGGCCCGGTTGCGCATTTCGAGCGCAGGCCAAATGTCGAGAGAACGTTCAACCAGATTGGCAGGGCACTGTTCAAGCGGCTTCCCTCGACGACCGGATCGCATCCGCGCAGCGGTCGTGCGGACGAGGCCGAGCGTAAGGCCGTGGACCTTCACATCCGGGCGGCAGACGTAGAGCAGCTCCTTGACGTGACGTTCGCTCAGCATAACGCCACCCCTTCAGAAGGGACTTCAAATCTGACGCCGCTACAGGTAATCCGCTACTTTCTTGAACGTCCGGAACGTTTTGAGTGCCGCCGGCGCCCTGCCAGCATGGCCGCCGAAGCGGGATTCGCCCAGCACGAATCAGCGGTGGTCCGAGGCAATCGCAGTACTGGCCGGCGGCCCTATATTCAGGTTGATCGCGTGCACTATACCAATGAAGTCCTGGCCAGCTCTGGCCACTTGATCGGAGCGCGATTGCTGTTGGAAGTGGACGAAGAGGACATGCGTCAAGTAAAAGCGTTCCTCCCCAATGGCGGCGAACTGGGCGTGTTGAAGGCACATGGGAAATGGGGTGTGACCAAGCACAGCAGACGGACGCGCAAGGCAATCAACAGTCTCATCACTAAAAGGCTAATCACTGTCACGACGTTCGACGATCCCCTGCAGGTGTATATGCGTCATTTGGCCAGCAAGAAAGGGGGGCGGGCGGCTCAAGGTCCGAAGCCGAAACAAATGACCGAGATTGTTCGCGTTAGTAGGGATGCGGGCCTGGATACACGGGTTGTACGCGCTCCTTCGCCGGCACCTGTGGTATCCGACAACCCCCGTCGCGTCCGCGACGAGACCCGCGGACGCCTGCTGGACGAGCCGACATTCGATTTCTTCTCCAAGGTTAAAAATCGGAGGTAGTCATGCCGAGCCGAGACAGTAAGCCAGGCGTTACAGGCACCAGTGCATCAACGTTCGACGCGGACGTGCGCGAGCGGCTGCTGCCCGGTCACCCGATTAGAGCAGGGGACTACACGCTGCCAACGCCAATGATGCAGCGAACTTACGCGATTGTTCGCGAACTCGTTTGGGCACGCCGGACGGGGACAGTATTCTATTCGTCTCCGCGGATGGGCAAGACACGCTGCGCGCTCGCCATTCGGGACTTGTTACGGGCGGAGTTTCCCAATATTTACGTGACCTTGGTCAGTACACGCCCGAGCGGGCGCCCAACGACTTCGCATATGCTGCGGCTTATATTGGAAGCGGAGTCGCACGTCCTTTCGAAACGGCCTGATCCGAACCTCTTATTCGGCAATGCAGTCGCCGATATCCGCGTGAAGGCTGGGCGCATCGGGGCGAAACAGTACGTCTTGCTCATCGACGAGATGCAGTTGTTGAATGATGCGGACTTGCAGCAGTTGGTTTGCTTTCATAACCAGCTGGAACTGCAGAACCTGAAGATGACGGCGATATCTTTCGCGCAGCCAGAAATTCTACATCGGCGAACGAGCTTACTGGCAAACAACGCCAGGCAGATTATCGGGCGATTCTTGAGCGATACGCTGCAGTTCGACGGGTGCTGCAGCGAGGGCGACTTCGGTGATCTCCTTCGCTGCTACGACCTGGCATCGGAATACCCTGAGGGATCGGGGATCACCTACACGCAGTTCTTCTTTCCGGCTGCTTTTCGTGCCGGGTTCAGGCTCGAGACCTACCGCACGGCCTTGTGGGACGTGCTCCATCGCGCAGCAGGAAGCATCGCCGATCAAGGCGTTCCTATGGAACACATCTGCCTGACGATCGAAGATCTGTTGCTTTCGCTACGACGGCAGGACAACTCGGGCTTTCGTATCGATGGCGACGATATCGATGCTGCGGTATCAGCATCGAAGCTGCGCGCCTTTAGCGACGTCCTGAACTGACGCTCAAGAGCGACCTATGCCCAAGCGTATCGGTGCTCTACGGCTGACCTGGGACCCGGGTCTGCAGCTCCCGTTCGAATCGGGATGGTCAATCCTTCGCAAGGTAATGATACTCAACAACTTGAGCGAATATGAGCTCGGCGACTTGATTTCGCGCCCGAACAAGCAACGAACGAAATCGCGCATTCGGAACAGCGCTGACAGCAGCTGGATCGACTTCAACCGCTTCAGTGAGCTGCTTGAAGTGCCAGCCAGAGAGCTCAAGAACGGTTTTTGGGACCAGCTCGGCATCAAAGTGGTCGGCGGTGAGAAAAGCACCTCGAGAGTCTGCAGCTATTGCTGGCATTCGCACCAGTACCACTGCCTCTTTTTTGATCTGAGTTGGGTGAAGCGATGCCCATGGCACAACTCGGAAATTTGCCGTCCAAATACATTGGGAAAACCAGCCAAGCCCCATGAAGTCTTGCGAAGCGATTTGGACCAGATGTCGCTAGAAAAGCTTCTGTCGGTGTCTCCAATGGAACGTGACGACCGACATCGGGTAATCGGCCGTGTTGTCGAATATCTGGAGTGGTGGCGCGCTGTTCAGGCGAAAGTCCCGGCCGCGGATGTCCTGCTGCATCGTCTTGTCAGCACCGCTGAACTGACAGAGCAAAGTAGGTTGGAGTTGGGGTGGCAAGCGGGCTTCGCCAAGCAGCAAGCGCCGCTGCAATATGGATCGTGGATTCTCGAGAAGACACCTACTACCGCATGCCGGTATCTTCAGGTGACCGACGCCGGACGGAAACCCGGTTTTGATAATGACCGGACGACGGTTGGCGACGCTACCGGGCGGTGTTACCGATCCATTCGTCGTCACATCTTCCGCAACTATGTACGTCGTCATCGGAGGTGCTTGTCCAAACTTGCAGCAATTGATCAAGACGACCGACTGTCCCTGACAGGAAGCGGCGTATGCGCGACGTGCTTGGCTTATGTGGTCTGGCGGATGTCGACAGAACGTCTGATGATCATGAAGGGGCTGAATCTACCGAGGACGAGCAATTACGACTTGAGGCTGAGCGAGCCATGGGTGCATAGCCCGTCAGATGACCCAACCCGCCTCAGCTTTACATACATGCAGTTCTTTGGCCTTTGGGCGGCAATCGTCGATCGCCTGGGCAGGGGAGGTTTCAAAGTGTCGTTGCAAGATACGGTATCGACGCCCCAGGTCGTGTTTGCTCGAGATGAATCCCGTCCTTTCAATTCGCCTTTGCGAACGGTACATTGCCTTTATCCGGACCCTACGGCACTAGTGTCGCGTGCGGGTCATCCTTGCAAAGCACCTTGGACCCTACTTTCAGACCAGCAGCAGTGCGTCCTGCGGTCCTGGGAGTGGTTGAATACGTTGAGGCCAACAGAACGGTCCTTGTTTGAAATCTACCTTGAGACAGATCCGGAAGCATTGGCGAAACTGCATCAATTGTGGGCCTAAGAAATCAGGCTGCATAAAGTTTACCGCCGCATGTCGCCGAAACGTTCTCCCGCTTCGAGGTAGCGAACTGCAGACTGTACGTCACGCCACCCGACATACTCCATGAGGGTCTTCAGGTCCCAACCGTTCGATGACGCCCAGGTAGCGAATCCACGGCGTAATGAATGTCCGCTGTACTCATTGGGCGATGCGATTCCCGCGGCGAGGAACAAAGCGCGAAGCAACGGAACCAGACTGTTGATGTGCAGACCTTCCGCGCTAACATTGCCCCAGCGGTCGATGGCCCGAAACACTGGCCCATCCCTAATCCCGGAAAGCGCAGTCCAGGCCGTATAAGCGTCGACCGGGCAAAGTTTTTGCAAGGCCGGTGTCTTGAAGGTCAAGCCTTGAGCATTTCTATCTCCTTTTGAGGTCGGCAAAAAGCAGCTAATGCCTTTCCCTGGAACTGCCTCGGTATGCTCAACACGAAGACGGGTAAGCTCATCGCCTCGAAATCCCCGCCAAAAACCTAACAACGGCAGTGCGCGGTCGCGGGTATGACGCAGCGCATCGGGACGGCGTCCATGTTCGGTTGCGAGCAAGATCATCTGGTCTAGCCATGCCACGATCTGGTCAACCTCCTCAAGCTGAACCGGCCTGGCTTGCTTTTGCTGAGAAGGGTGCAACGATCGGATACCCTTGAGCACTTTACGTACGAGCGGCGCCTTGGTCGGGTCGGCGAACCCATGATCGTGATGCCACGATGCCAAGGCGGCAAGACGTTGCTGCAAGGTGTTTATCGACAGCTTGCTCGCATGGTCCGCCAGATAACGCGCGATCGTATCTCCACTTGCAGGCAAAAGCCCTCCCCATTGCACTTCGAAGTGCTCGACCGCTGCGCGATAACTGCGCTGTGTATTCTCGCGCGTTGCGGCGTTGACGTATGTGTCGATGGTGTTCATTGCGCAGCCTGTTGTCGCCACGTACCCAAATGCCGCACGGCGTCGGCGCCGCGGCGAATTTCTCCATCTTGCATCCTGTATCGGAACCGGTCATCGCGTGCGTAGACCTGCCGCTGCCAGTTGCCGATGATGACGCCGTTCATCAAGGCTACCTGTGGCTCATCGACGTCGACGACCCCATCCGGTCCTTCGAATGTTCCAATCATCGCCACGTCGTGGGAGACGCTAAACAGTACTTCGGTCCCGCGAAGTGCGAAACCAGGGCCGCCAAAACCGCCAGTCATTGGGCGATCTGTCCACTGCAGGATCACCGGATGATCTGAGGTGATAAAACCACCCGTCCCGGGTAGAGCGCGCGCGAGCAGCCATTTCCGCTGGCCGAGCAATGGCAAAATCGCATCAACCAGCTTCAGTTCCTGGCCGACATGGTGAGTGGTCGACACGGAAATCGTGTACTCGTCCCGGTCAAAGAACTCGCGCATCTGCTCGTAGGGAAGGAGGTCCTCGGCCTTCAGGGCGCCGGCACGCGCAGCCTTCGCAAAGCTCGACTCGTACCGCTCCTTCGTCGCAAGCGTCAGATCCATCACTCGCTTCATGACTTGCTCATGGCTATGGCGGACATTCTCTCGCGTTCCGGGATTGCGAACGGCGAGGAGTGCGATCAGGTTCAGTACCAGATTCAGATCCTCCGGGTCCCTGATTTCGCGCTCACGGCAGATACGCTCGAGTGCCTTGTCGAGCTTGCCTTCGAACACAGCAATGCCCGACTCAACGTAGTCAGGGGGAAGCCCGTCAATGTCAACGCGGTTGAAGTCACGGCCTGCGGCCACATTGCGGGGAACCGACACGAATTGACGCCCGGTCTCGAAATCGGTGACATGCAGCGTCGATTTCTTGCTACGGCCTTTCGTGAAACCCTTCAGGTAACACTGAGGGACCCAGTGATGATTTCGCGATATGTTGGCCGTCATTTTTTAAAGTAGCTAGTGAGAGGGTTAGCTGTAACAGTGACGGGCCATTTTAGCGCGTGACGATGGCTCAGACGGGATAATTTGTGATTATCCAATGCGTATATGCCGAAGAATTAAGCGATCCGCCGCCTAGATTTAGTATGTACCATGATAGTATGTACCTAGTATGAAATTTCGGCGGAGGCAGTATGGCGCGGGCAGGTGTCTATTTTTCTGATGTGAAGCGGGCTCGGGACAGCCTCATTTCTAAGGGACGTCGACCGTCGATCGACGCCGTTCGTGCAGAGCTGGGCGACACTGGATCGAAGACGACGATTCATAAATATCTCAAGGAGCTCGAGGCAGAGGAAGGCGCACAAGGCCAGCCGGTGAGTGAGGCCATCCTCGCGTTGATCACGCAATTGGCTGATCAGTTGAAGGCCGATTCAGACGTTGTCGTGCAAGAAATGAGGGATCAGGCAGCCTCTGAGCGTGCGCAGCACGAACAAGAAATCGCCGCGCAACGATCGCTCCTGGCAAACGAGCAAAAACGCCATGCCGACGTTGCTGACAAGCTCAACGTAGTACAGCAGCAACTAGATGCTGCCCAGCAGCGACTTCATGAGGAGCAGATAGCCCGGCACACGGCCGAACAGCGCGGGTCGGATCTTGGAGAACGCTTGGCGGATGCAGAACGACACCAGGCGTCCCTGGAGGATAAACATAAGCAGGCCCGAGACGCACTCGATCACTTCCGTACGGCGTCGAAAGAACAGCGTGACCAGGAGGGCCGGCGGCATGAGCATCAGATCCAGGCGCTACAGGCGCAGCTTCGCGAAGCCCAGCAGTCGACAGCCCTCAAGCAGGAACAACTGACCCAGCTGAACAAGGAAGCTGCGAGCTTGGCCACGGAGTTGGGCGCGATAAAACAGGCGCTTTACAACGAGAAGGAATCTGGCCGAAGCCTCGCTCGCCAAGTCGAGCACTTGCATGCTGCCGAAACGCGAGTGGCGGCGGCCGAGGCGCATGCGGCTGCAAGTCGAGCCCGTGTCGTTGAGCTCGAAGATGCTTTGCTAGAAGCAAGTGAACTTTGTAACGAGCTCCGCCAGCAACAGGCGGGAATGCAGGCCCAGCTGGAAAGTATGCGAAGTGCCAGTACGCTGGAGCAGCGCATCGCAGAATTGCAGCAGGCCGTGTTCGGCATCGATGCAGCCAAGCCCATCGACGTCGTGAAGCCCGGCCCCGAAGAACCCAGCAAATAAGGGACGCCGGGAACAACAGCCCGGCCGTCCCCTACCTCAGGGCAAGGATGCGGCGTGCTCCGTTGAGTACGATTGCCGCGATCACCGCCCCCACCACCAGGTCTGGATACGCGGAACCTGTCCAGGTGACCAGCACGCCGGCGACGATCACGCCCAGGTTGGCGATCACGTCATTCGCAGAAAAGATGTAACTGGCCTTCATGTGTGCGCCGCGATCCCGCTTCTTCGCAATCAGGACCAGGCAGGCCACGTTCGCAACCAGTGCGATCGCACCTACGCTCATCATCAAGGACGACTCCGGATCACTACCGAACAGGAAACGCCGGATCACCTCGGCAAGCGCGCCGATCGCCAGGATCATCTGCAGCCAGCCGGCGAGATGTGCGGCGCGCGCCTTCATCGACACCGCCCGGCCGACTGCGTACAAGGCAAGCCCGTAGACTGCCGCATCGGCAAACATGTCCAGTGAATCCGCAACCAAGCCGGCCGACTGCGCGATCAGGCCCCAAGTCATCTCGACGAAGAACATCACGGCATTGATGGCCAACAGCAAGCGCAGGGTGCGTGCCTCCGAGGCGTCGCCTGAGGCATCGGCGCCTGGCAGCGGCACTGCGGTGGTGCGCCTCGATTCTACGAGCTTCGTGCCCAGGCCTAAGGGGCCGAGCTTCTCCACGATCTGCTGGGCATCGCCGGCATGCACGACGCGAAGCTGACGCCCCGACAGATCGAAGTCGAGTGACTGGATGCCATCAATGTCCGCCAAGGCCATGCGGATCATGTTCTCCTCCGATGGGCAATCCATTTTCGGGATGCCGAGTGTGCTTTCGAACATGGTGGTGGCGTCGTGCAGATCACTGGGCAGCGGGTCGCTTGCACTCAGCTGGGCGCCAAGGTTCAGCGGAGACAGAGCGTCGAGAATGCTCTCCACGGGACCATGGTGGTCGACCGTGAGGATCCGTGCGCTCAGGTTGAACGACAGCGTCTCAATGCCCGCTACCCTTCCCAAAGCCATGCGGATCAAGTTTTCCTCGGACGGGCAGTCCATTTTAGAAACAGACAAGACGCTGCGCGCGCGCTCTGCTGCGGCCATATTGGGGTCGATATTCATAGTGGCACTCCTGATCAATCCCGGCAGCTTAAACCTTGAAGTCGCTTGAACGTCAAGCGGGGACCGATTTCAACAGCGCGTCGGTCTATTGGCGCGGATGCAGCGCCTCGATGATCCGGCAATCGGCCACAGCGCCGCCCTGGCAGGTAGTCAGCCATGAGGATAGGTGCTCTTTGAGGGCCATGAGATCAGCAATCTTCTGCTCGATGGTTCTCAGGTGCTCTGCAGTCATCGTCATTACTTCGCAACAGTCCGCGTCCTGCTGGCTTGAGAACGCCAGCAGGCTACGTACCTGCTCGACCGTGAATCCGATTTCGCGCGCTCTTCGAACAAATGCAAGCCGCGAAAGATCGGCGCTGTCGTACTTGCGGTAATTTCCTCCTGTGCGTACCGGTGCGGAAAGCAGTCCAATTTTTTCGTAGTAGCGGATAGTTGCTGCGGGTGTCTGGGCAGCACTGGCCAGTTGGCCGATCGAGAATGAGGTTGACATATGGCTTGACCTTGAAGTGACTTGAAGGTTTATAAGGTCTGCTTGCCCATCCGTCAAGAAGTTCCAATCATGCGTTTCCGACTTCCTATCGCCCTCGCGTCGGTATTGCTGGCCGCGGCGTCCCTGGTTCCTGCCCGAGCCCAAGGCACAGTGATGACGCTTGCCGATGCGGTAGCCAAGGCCCAGCAGCGAGCGCCTGCGCAGCAGGCGGCTAACGCCGCGCTGCGCGCAGCCGAAGCCAACACCCAGGTGGCGGCGCAGCGGCCAAATCCGTCACTTTCTTTTGAAGCCGAGAACGTAATGGGCTCGGGCCGATATGCCGGTTTTGGCGGCGGAGAGCGAACCCTGTCCTTGTCCATGCCTCTGGAACTGGGTGGCAAGCGAGACGCGCGGCGCAAGGTGGCATCGGCCGAGCGCGAAGCCGCAGTATTGACTGCCGCTGCGACGCGCGCGGATGTCACGCAACGCGCTACAGAGGCGTTCATCGCGGCAGTCGGGGCGGCACACCGGGCGGAAGTGGCCCGTAGCGGGTACGATCTCGCTGCAAAGGCCGCACATGCTGCCCGTGAGCGGGTTCGTGCAGGCAAGGCGTCTCCTATTGAAGAGCAGCGGGCCGATGTCGTTCAAATCAATGCCCAGGTCAAACTGGACAAGGCTGAGCGTGCCCTCGGTGTCGCCCATGCGATTCTGGCACGTATTACAGGTAGCTCGCTTCCTCTTTCCCTCGCTGCCAGCTGGTTCGAATCTTCCGACCTGATACCGGTGATCCCTACGGCAGCACAGTCGCCGTCTGTCGCGGCGGCACAGGCGCAGGTGATGGCGGCAAACGCCCGCGTGGACGCAGCTCGGCGCGACCGCATCCCGGATCTGACGCTGACAGCCGGCACGCGGCGCTATGGCGACTCTCCCGACAGGGCGGCAGTGGTTGGCATCTCGATTCCTCTGCCGCTGTTCAATCCAGGCGCGGCTGCGCTTGGCAAAAGTCGGGCAGATTACGAACGCGCACTTGCCGAGCGGGATGCCGTGGCTGAGGAGGCTAGCGACGACCTACTACGTGCCGAAACAGAGGTGGCAGACGCGGCAGCGCTTGCACGTGCGGCCACCGGGCCGGCTCTTGCCGCCTCTCAAGAAGCAGCGCGCATCGCGCGAATTGGCTATGTCGAAGGAAAATTTCCCCAGCTCGAACTGATCGAGGCAGAACGCTCGCTTGCTGAAACGCGCGAAGCTGCAGTCGACGCGCTGTCGGCGCTTCATCTGGCACGCGCCCGCATGGCCCGGCTGCGCGGCAGCACGACTCCCATCTACAAGGACTGATCCATGAATGCAGTAATCCGATTGGGCGTGTACGCCGTGATCTTCGCCGTCAGCGCGTGTTCGCGCGCCCCAGAACCTGGGCCAGCTACGCCAGCGCACGCCGAAAAGGGAGAAGCGAAACCGCGTGCCGAAAAGGAGGGCGTCGCCGAGGAGGCGCACGCGGCGGACGAAGAAGCGCATTCCGACCATGTTAAGCTGAGCCCGGACCAGATCAAGGCCGCCGGCATCGATGTCGGCGCCGTGCGGCGTGATTTCGCAGGCGCTGTTAGTGGCCCGGGAGTCATTATCGCCGACCCGCAGCGCTCCGCCTCGGTCAGCAGCTCGGTAAGTGGTAGGGTTTTGGAAATTCGCAAGAATCTCGGCGAGGCAGTAGCGCGCGGTGACATCCTTGCTGTCATCGACAGCAAGGAAATGGCGCAATTTGCAGCCGATGCCGCTCTGGCGCGTCGCCAGCGCGATCTGGCCGATGCCACCTTCCAGCGGGAAGAACGTCTGTTTAATGAAAAAGTGTCGTCGCGACAGGAGTACGAGCTTGCCCGCGCGGCCCGTGATGAAGCGCGCACCCGTGCGCGCCTTGCCGAACAACAGCTGGCGACCACGGGCGGCGGAAGGGAACAGTCAGGCCGGTTGCTCGTGCGTTCGCCGATAGCCGGTGTCATCACCGCCCGGAAAATCGCCCTGGGCGACATTCTCGAGCCCGGTGCGAAGCTCTTCGAGGTGGCAGACCTGCGCACCTTGTCGGTCGAGCTGTCCCTCGCACCCGCCGATGCGTCGCGGATTGCGGTCGGCGCAGCTGTCGACGTCACCGGGGACAGTCGGACTGCGGCTGCGAGGCTCGGGTACCTGTCGCGTATTCTGGATCCGGAAACCCGTCAGGTGCGCGCCATTGCGTCGATTTCTGATCCGGGCACCCACTGGCGGATCGGTGAAACAGTGACGGTATCGATCGCGTTAGCGAGCGGAGGAGGGGAGAAGGCACTGGCCATCTCTGCCACGGCGGTGCAAACGATCGAGGACAAGCCAAGTGTATTCATCCGGGACAAGGACGGCTTCGCCATCCGCCACGTCACTCTTGGACCACAGGCGGGTGGGTACCTTCCCGTGAAGTCCGGGCTGGATGGATCTGAAAGCATTGCCACTAGCAACACATATATCTTGAAAGCCGAGCACGCCAAGGGCGAGGCGGGAGAAGACCATGACTAAGCTTAGCAAGGCGGCTGGTCGACCGGAGCGCACGGCATGATCGCAAGGATAGTCAACTTTTCGGTGTCACGCCCGTGGCAAGTGCTGCTTGCAACACTTTTCTTTTCTATCCTGGGAGCATTGTCCCTGGTTCGGCTGCCGATCGATGCGGTACCGGACATCACGAACACGCAGGTTCAGATCAACGTAGTTGCGCCGGCGCTCGCGCCTGCCGATGTGGAACGCCAGGTCACCTACCCCATCGAAACAGCGTTCGCCGGCATTCCAGGGCTTGAATCCACCAGGTCGCTGACCCGGCATGGTTTCGCCCAGGTCACGACCGTGTTTAAGGACGGCACCAATATCTATTTTGCGCGGCAACAGATTGCCGAGCGGCTGCGTTCAGTAGAAGCTTCGCTGCCGCCAGGCGCGAGCGTGAGCGTTGGCCCGATCGCAACGGGCTTGGGTGATGTGTACATGTGGACCGTCGAGTTCGCCAATACCCACACCGGAAAAGGCGGGGCCGGTATGGCCCCGGACGGTACTTACATCACCCCCGAAGGCGAGACCTTAAGGACGGCGACCGAGAAGGCCACCTACCTGCGCACGGTACAGGACTGGATCGTAGCTCCGCAGCTGAAGAACACCCCAGGCTTGGCCGGCGTGGATGTGGTTGGCGGTTATGTCAAGCAGTACGTGGTCACGCCCGACGCCCGCCGACTCGCCGCTTTCGGTATCAGTTTGACGGCACTTGCCGAGGCGCTCGAACGCAACAATACGAGCGCCGGTGCCGGCGTCGTCCTCCAGAACGGTGAAGCGCTGACCGTGCAGGCCGATGCGCGCATCAGCACCTGGGCCGAGCTTGCCAAGGCAGTGATCGCTACCAGGAGCGGCGTGCCGGTGCTGTTGTCGCAGGTGGCCACCGTCGGTATCGGCCAGGAAATGCGATTTGGATCGGCATCCGAAGCGGGCGTCGAGGTAGTGGTAGGCACTGCGGTCATGCGTATCGGCGAGAATAGTCGGGCCGTCGCGGCCGGCGTCGACGCGCGGCTCAAGGAGATTGCGCGCTCCCTGCCGCCTGGATTGGTTATCAAGCCGGTGCTCGATCGTACCCGGCTCGTTGATGCCACCATCCGCACGGTCGCCACCAACCTGACGGAAGGTGCGTTGTTGGTGATCGCGGTCTTGTTCGCCTTACTCGGCAACCTGCGTGCGGCGCTGATCGCTGCAGCCGTTATTCCGATCACGATGCTGCTTACTTCGGCAGGCATGTTGCAGGCGGGCGTGTCGGCCAACCTGATGAGCCTGGGTGCGCTCGACTTTGGACTGATCGTCGATGGGGCGGTGATCATTGTCGAGAACGCGTTACGGCGGATCGGGGAGCAGCAACAGGCAAGCGGCAAGCTGCTCGGCAAGATCGAGCGCCGGGACGTGGTCGCTGCGGCAGCGCGTGAGATGATCAAGCCGAGCGTCTATGGCCAAGCCATTATCATGCTTGTCTACTTGCCCCTACTGACGTTCCAAGGTGTAGAAGGGCGCATGTTCGCCCCGATGGCGGTGACGGTGATTCTTGCACTCGCGTTCGCTTTCGTCCTTTCCCTGACCTTCGTGCCGGCGGCGATTGGACTCTGGTTGTCGCGCCACGTGCGCCACGAGGAGAATCGCGTGGTTGCCGCAGCTGCCCGATCGTACGCCCCCTGGCTCGACCGTGCGATGGCAAAACCCAAGCTCACCGCCGGGCTTGCCATCGGTGGGTTTGCGGGCGCCCTGGTCCTGTTCCAGACCCTCGGCCAGGAATTCCTGCCTACACTCGATGAACAGGATGTCCTCCTGCAGGTGGCCCGCATCCCTGGCACCTCGCTCGACCAAAGCCAGCAAATGCAGTTTGCGGTCGAGAAGGCAGTTGCGAAACTGCCCGAGGTGAAGCTCGTGTTTTCGCGCACCGGCACTGCTGAACTCGCCGCCGATCCTATGCCGCCGAACATTACCGATACCTTCGTGATTGTGAAGGATCGTTCGCAGTGGCCCGAACCTTCGATGAGCAAGGCGGAGCTGGTCGAGAAGATCGAGCACGCGGTTGCGGATATTCCGGGACAGAACTATGAGCTCACTCAGCCAATCCAAATGCGCTTCAACGAGTTGTTAGCCGGCGTGCGCGGCGATATTGCTGTGAAAGTTTATGGCGACGACTTCGCGAGCATGTTGAGCACTGCTGAACAGGTCGCCGCGCAGCTTCGCACGGTCGAAGGGGCTGTCGACGTCCGCGTCGAACAGGTCGAAGGCTTGCCTTTGCTGGCAGCCAGGCCGGACCGCGATG
Organism: Massilia sp.; assembly: GCA_032115075.1. Taxonomy (GTDB): domain Bacteria; phylum Pseudomonadota; class Gammaproteobacteria; order Burkholderiales; family Burkholderiaceae_D; genus Telluria. The sequence goes on along the minus strand of DAMCRY010000011.1, from coordinate 6,262 downwards.
CCATGGCACGCGTCGGACTGACTGCGCAGGACGTGTTCGACACCTTGGCTGCTGCAGTCGCAGGCCGCGAGGCTGGGATGGTGTATGAAGGCGATCGCCGGTTCGATGTGGTTGTCAGACTGAATGATGCAGCCCGCAATGACGTCGAGGCCCTGCGGCAAATTCCAGTCCTGACCCCGTCCGGGGCATTCGTTCCCCTGGGCAGCGTGGCAACGCTGGAGATCGGAAAAGGACCGAATCAGATCAGCCGCGAAGATGGCAAGCGCCGGGTTGTCGTTCAGGCCAATGTCCGCGGCCGTGACATCGCTGGCGTCGTCGAGGATGCACGCGCCGCGATCGACGCGAAGGTCAAGCGGCCGGCGGGTGTATGGCTGACCTGGGGCGGCCAGTTCGAGAACCTCGAGCGAGCTCGCATGCGTCTTGCGGTCGTGGTGCCCGCCTGTTTTGCCCTCATCGCCGTGCTGCTGTACTCCGCGGTCGGATCGTGGCGAGGCGCCGCAGTCGTATTCACCGGGGTGCCGCTCGCCCTGATCGGCGGAATTGCCGCGTTATGGATGCGGGGAATGCCTTTCTCGATTTCAGCAGCGGTAGGCTTTATTGCCCTATCCGGTGTCGCGGTACTGAATGGGCTGGTCATGATTGGTGCGATCGACGATCTGGCAAAAAATCGGCCTTGGAATGAGGCGGTGAGAGCTGGAGCGCTGCGTCGGCTGCGCCCTGTCCTGATGACGGCGCTTGTTGCGTCGCTTGGCTTTGTTCCGATGGCGGTGGCCAACGGCGCCGGGGCAGAGGTACAACGGCCCTTGGCCACCGTCGTCATCGGAGGATTGTTCTCGGCCACTCTGCTGACCCTGTTTGTGCTCCCGTCGCTCTACGCGTGGCTGGGACGCCCGAAGCCCGACGATCAGGCATAGTGAAAATGGCGTGATCGGGATAGAATTAGAGTGCAAACAAGGGCGCCATGGATTTCGGCGGCTCATCGAATCTGGTCTGGACTATAAAAGGAACGCAAAGTGAAGAAGAAACTTGCCAAAATTGCTGCGGTAGCGGGTCTTGCAGTTGTTTCGACGGCCGCCTTCGCGGCCACGAACGGTTGCTGCGGCAGCATCGAATGCTGCCTCAGGATGCTGGGCTGCTGCTAAGCATGCAAGAGCGGGAAGGGCGGCGAAAGCCGCCCTTTTCTATTTGGTGTCAACGAACCGATTGTTTCTTGGGCTGAGTATCACTTATGACCTTTCCATTCGAACCTGTTGCCTTGACGCCAACGCAGTACGAACTGGCAGTCAAGGCGATCCTGGATGGAAGCGGTGTGCTGCTGGAAGAGTTCACGTCGAACCACCTTGACGCTGTGAAAGGCGTGGATGGCAGCTATGTGATCGACGTTACGGCGCGGTTCACAGCGCTCGGCGCCAGTTTCCTCGTCCTTATCGAGTGTAAGCATGAACGACGCAAAGTCGAGCGGCAGGCTGTGCAGGTGCTGCACGCGAAAATGAGGTCGACAGGGGCACAAAAGGGAATGCTGTTTTCCGTTGCCGGCTTTCAGTCAGGTGCAGTCGAGTACGCGACCGTGCATGGCATCGCACTGATTCAAATGGCCGATGAAAGCTCCACGTGGTTCACCAGAAGTTTCGGAGCTTCGACGCCGCCACCAGGAGCGGTCGACAATGCAAAATATGTCGGGTGGTGGTGCCGCGGTAACGAATTCAGCGTGGTATCCGCTGATGAAGGAAAGTACACGCGTCGTGCGCTCGGAATTGATCCACTAGAAGCGCATTGATGTCTGCCTCCTGATGGCTTGGCCGTACGAGGACGAATCCGCCGGCGACGGTTGCGAACTGCGCTGCCGCATCGACAACAAGCCGCCGGTGGCACATAGGCTTGGCGACGTTGGAAGTAAATGTCTCAGACGGATGTGGAATGGGGCATCTGAGAACTTTACTTCCAAAGATCTGAGAGTTTTACTTCCGAGAGCTTTTACTTCCGAGAGCTCAGGACTCGTCGACAGTCTTGTATACGGCGATTCCTGAAATGCGCATAATCTATATTATGTTAAATCGAGTGCCGCACGCGAACACATGTTGTCGTGGTAGCCCCTGGCGACGGGCGGGATGTACCTTTTGGTACAGCCACGAAATCCCGTTCATAAACACTGATAACAGACTATGCAGCCCTTATCACCGTGGTAGCGCCTTTCTCTCAAGCAGCACGAATACACTGCGGTCTCTAGAACGCAGCGCCGAGCCCGGATACGCACGGTTCTGACGAAAGCGTTATTCGTTCGGCCATCGACGCGGTTGGCCGCCCTCCGGGTCCAAGAGCGAGATCGCGGCTCGCGGGTCCCGCCATTCTCCTGGAACGCTTGTGCACACGTTCCGCGGGCCGTCGCTGCCGGCGATTGCAGAGCGATGATCGTGCTCGACGCGTTTCCTCATGGACCGTCGGCGGAGCGTTTGGAATTGGTCCGACGTCCAGTGCTCCAATGGCCTGCTGGTCTCGTAAGCAGGCGGCTCCTTATGTTGGCTTTCGGCGAACGGAATGCAGGATCGCGCTCCTGGTGTGCACGTTAAATCGTATCGACGCCGCAGCATTCATCGACGCCCAGAGCTGCCATGGTCGATTCCCTGACCGAAAAAGGGGCGCGCAAGCTTAGAAGTATTGATTTCCAACAGCGCCGGACAGCCCCATAGCTGCTTCCTCTTGTCCTGCGGTACAGGCGTACCGTCTCATCAAAACACCCTTGGCAGCAGCCCCGTCCTGCCGATGTACCGGTCACCGCGCAATGGGTGCGGACCCGGCTGGGGCCAGCCCTGGTTCTCCAGCGCCTTTTCTACGGGATTGGATTCAAGCACTAATCGACATTACGCAAAATAATGTCGAGTGAGAGCAGGGTCCGGATAAAGATCGTTATGTGGGCAGGCTCCTGGTGTCGGGCGCCCCGCGCTCCTGCAGCGTCCACTGCGCAAGGCCAGCGCGGCCCGATAAAGCCGAGCGCCCCCCATAACTGCTGCTCGGCCAGATCGAACTCGTCGACGATCGAGACACCGTTGTCGCTCCCGAAGATCGCAGTGGACGCCGTCGACACCAAACCCCGTTGCCAACACTCCACCCCTCTATGCCGGCGGACACCTGCTCATGAAGGACGATCCATACTGCATCGCTCAATGCTCGATTGCGATGCCTTCAGCCGATGCATGCCCGCGAAATGGCCGCCCTGTGCCCTGCCCGTTTCGCCACATCCGACATGTGGGTTGCTGCCGAGTGCGGCTATATGCCTTCCTTCGCATGGTTCAACGAATACTTGGGAATCTCGACGACGAGGTCGACGTCCGCCACGATCGCCTGGCAAGCGAGCCTCGACTGCTGTTCGACGCCCCATGCCCGGTCGAGCATGTCTTCTTCGGACTCGTTCGCCGGCGGAAGCGACTGGCCGCCCTTGCGAACGATCACATGGCAGGTGGTGCAGGCGCCCACCTTGCCGCAGGCATGGTCGATCTCGACGCCGTTGTCCAGCATGGCGTCGCAGATACTCGTGCCGGGCGCAACGCTGAACCCGGCGCCAAGGGGGGCGTAGTCGGGATGCGGAAGGACCAGGATCTTAGGCATCGTCCCCCTCCTTCGCCCGGCCGTCGCGGCAGGACAGGTAGGAAGCGGCCGACGCGCGCCAGCGGTCGGGATACGCTACGACAGCTGGGGCAGCTGCGGCAGCTAGGAGGTGTTCCCGTTGTGAAAGCAAATTTCTCCTGCGTTCCGGGGCACGCCGCCTCGCGGCGATACGTTCCCTGGCGGCTTCTGGCTGGTACATGATAGACCTCGCAAACAATGATCGGCCCACGGTAGAGCTTCCCACACTGGCAAGGTCAAGGGGGTTCGGTAGCGAGCCGGCGCAGTCCGAAAAGTCCAGTGCATGCCCGTCACAACGCCAAAACTGTCGTGCTATACTCGCCGCACTATGAACCGCCTGTTCACGACACTGCTGGTCTGGCTTTTGATGGCCGCGCTTCCGCTGCATGCGGTGGCTGCGTCCGTCAATATGTCGTGCACGCGTGTTCAGCAACATCCCGACGTGGTACAGATGGCCGGCCACGCCTCGCAAGCCGGCAGCGCCGACCCGCATGCTCACCACGGTATGCACGGGATGGATCCGGTCGCCACGGTGTCCGATGGACACGAGGGCGAACGGTCGCCGGATGCAAACACCGGCAAGCTTGCGCACTCGTCGTGTAGCGCCTGCTCGGCATTCTGTATCGGCGCGGTTGCGCCTCCTTCCCCTTCGCTTCCCCTTCCCTTCTTCGACGGGGCCGAGACGCTTGTCGCCGCTCCGGCCGACTTCGTCGCCGGGTTCATTCCCGACGGTCCGCAGCGCCCTCCCCGGCAGTAATCCCCTTGATCGACGGGGCCTTCGTCCCGCCAATTGATTGCGCCGAGGCGCCGCGGATTTGGTGCGACTGCGCATCCGATAACCGATTTCGAGGATTGACAATGAATCTCAAGCTTTGGGCTGCCTGTGCTGCCCTGTCCGCTGCTGCGCTCCAGGTAGAGGCGCGGCAGTCTCCCCAGCAGTCTCCCCATCTGCCAGACCCGTCCGACCCTTCCGTGCCGGTGCCTGCAACCGTCTACGAGTCGGTTCTGTCCCGCCATGGGCCGGTCGTGAACAGCGACCGAACGCCCGACAGGAATTGGCGCCCTGCGAATGACGCCGTCGCCGGCCCGAACGACCATGCCGGCCATCATCCGGCCGCGCCTGCCCGTGAGGCGCCACCGAAGGCGTCCGCGGAGGCGCCGAAGGAACAACACAAGCATCACTGAGCCGAGGCGATCAATGAGAACAATACAAACCAACCGAGGCCTCCGCACGGTCGCGGCCACGGCCATCGCCTTCGCGCTCGGCGGTTGCGCCACTTTCTCCAGGGATGGGGGCCTGGATGACGTGTCGTCCATGGCTGCCGGTCGGACCGGCCAGGATATCCGTCTGCAGCGGGATACCGGCGCGCATGCGCAGGCGGAACTGTCCGCGCTGCTGAAGAAGCCACTGGCCGCCGACGATGCCGTGCGCGTTGCCTTGATCAACAACCGCTCCCTGCGCGCCTCGCTGGCCGAACTCGGCGTTGCCGAATCCGACCTGGTGCAGGCGGGCCGCCTGGCCAACCCGTCCTTCAGTTTCGGCCGCATGTCCGGTGGTGGAGAAACGGAGATCGAGCGCAGCGTCATGTTCGACCTGGTCGGGCTGCTCACCATGCCGCTGCGCCGGGATATCGAGGCGCGCCGGTTCGAAGGCGCGAAGCTGGTCGCCGCTACCGAAGCGGTGCGGATCGCCGCAGACACCCGCAAGGCATGGTTCAATGCCGTCGCGGCCGCGCAGTCGGCCCGTTACGCCGAGCAGGTCCGTGAAGCGGCGCAGGCCAGCGCGGAGCTGGCAGGCCGCATGGCGAAAGTCGGCAACCTGAGCGCCCTCGACCAAGCCCGCGAACAGGCGTTCTCTGCCGAAGCCAGCGCGCAGCTCGCGCGTGCGCGCCATGCCGCGACCGCGGCCCGGGAACAGCTGACCCGGCTGATGGGACTGTGGGGAGCGCATACCTCTTTCCAGCTGCCGGACAGGCTTCCCGAGGTGCCGGGTGCGCCACGCGAACCCGGCGACATCGAGTCGCTCGCGATGCAGCAGCGTCTCGACGTCCGGCTGGCGAAGCTGAGCACCGCGGCGACAGCGCGCGCGCTGGGTCTGTCGAAGGCCACCGGCTTCGTGAATGTGCTCGAGGCCGGCTACGTGAACACGAGCAAGTCCGGCGAGCCGCGCGAGAACGGATACGAGATCGAGCTTGCACTGCCGCTGTTCGACTGGGGCGGCGCCCGCATCGCGAAAGCGGAGGCGCTGTACATGCAGTCCGTTCATCGCACCGCCGAGACCGCCGTTTCGGCCAGGTCGCAGGTGCGCGAAGCGTATTCGGCTTACCGCACGAGCTATGACCTGGCCCGGCACTATCGGGACGAGATCGTCCCCCTGCGCAAGAAGATCTCGGAAGAGACCCTCCTGCGCTATAACGGGATGCTCATGAGCACGTTCGAGTTGCTCGCGGACGCGCGTGCCCAGATCGGCGGCGTGAACGCCGCCATCGAGGCGCAGCGCGACTTCTGGATTGCCGACACCGACCTGCAGGCCGCCATCAGCGGCACCGGCGGCGCCACGGTCCGCCTGGCAGGCGGCGCGTCGGGCGAAGCCGCCCCGGCCCATTAAACAAGGAATATGTGATGAGTACTCGTCGAGATT
>DAMCRY010000010.1:0-27715 GCA_032115075.1 Massilia sp. | reverse complement strand
GAAAAGCGATATTTTGAACGGCTCGCGAGTGTCTAGGGAACCGTAGTCGATTCAGGGTACAACAATGCCGGAGTCCGACCTGCGGAACTGTAATGGGAGATGGCTAACATGTCAAGGGATATTACTTCCCAGAACGTTACTCGGATTTCCGCATGTGGTGATAGGTAGTGACGGCGCAATTTTGAACCTCCATATTCGACACGGACGGATTTCAGGTTTCGATTGCTGTTCGGTGTCACAAAACCAAACCCGACTTGCGCACGTTGACTTGCACGTTACCTTTGAATCTTTCTGCACATCTGGAGCCCATACATGGAAAACCTTTCGATCGCAATTGACGGCGGCCACTCAATGTTCAAAGTTCGCGCGGCGTCGCTCGCATCGCCTGATGAGCGTCTCTCGTTCCAGATCCCGACCGTCGTGATGCCGGCCATCGCGCTGACCAACGAGCAGACCCGCCAAAAAGCCGAGCTCGAGACTGTCGAGTTGGACGACCGCCGATACTTCTTCGGCGAGACCGCCCTGCGACAAGGCCGCTCTGAAGTCTATACCGGGCAAAATGCGGACTGGCTCGAAAGCCCGCAGCACGACGCACTGGTACTGGGGGCATGGCGGAAGGCCATGCAGGCCTTCGGCAATCCCCCTGCCCGGGTTCATCTGGTGATGGGCTTGCCGGCGAAGTTCGTTGGGCCGCAGCGCGATACGCTTCGCAAACGCATTACGGCCTTGCTCACGCCGCGGCTCCTGCCTGGCCAAACACTCAGGGTGATAGTCCAGAGCCAGGCGGACGCACCGCTGCAGTGGCTCTCGATCCAAAGCAACGGTAGCCCGCACCCGCAACGAGACCTCGACAACGAGGCCTGGGGTGTGATCGAGATCGGGCATTACACGACCGACTTTGCCCTTTCCGATCGGGGAGCAATGATGGAATACGCGGCCGTGTCGTGCGCGGGGATGCACTTGGTCTACGACGGCATGTCCAGCGCACTGGCGCATGCCAAGCTGCCGACGTCCCTGGACGTGGTAGAGGCAGCGGTGCGTAGCGGCGGCATCAAGCACTTCGGCGAGCGAGTCGATGTATCGCATCTGCTGCGACAGGCGAAAGCCGGCTTTGAAGCGGTGGTGATGGATGAGGCCAGCCGAGTGTTTGGCCAGAAGGCTGCAGTATTGGACGGGATCATCGTTGGAGGTGGTGGCGCCGAGCTACTCCTTGACGGGCTGAAACAGCGGTACCCGTATGCAGTTTCCAGCGACGAGCCCCGGATGATGGTGGCGGAAGGCTTCTGCCGTCTCGGCTTACTGTCCCTACTTCAGTCGTGATGCCGGAAGCTCCCATGGCAGGACAAATGGAAAAGCCGCCAAAAATCGGCACCGAGATCACGGTTCGGATCAGCCTAACTTTTCAGGAGGCGCCGGATGTTCACACGCTGCTGGCAATGACGCCGGTACGCGAACGTGGGAAACTCGTGCGCCTGGTCCTGGAAAGATACATCGCTGAGACAGGGCATCCGGCTGGGGATGTGGAACAGCAGATTGACGCGATCTCGACGTGGCTGAGGTCGCGGACTGCGCACACAGGAACGATCGTGAGCGTCGCCAACCAGCTTCAAGTAGACCGAACTGTCAATGCTGGAGGCCCCCTCCAACATCGCGACGTCCCCGCGCCCCTGCTTACGCGTAATGATCCAGCTCCTCCAGAAATGATTGGTCGGAGTGATTCTGCTTCCGAGGAGGTAGCCGCTTCGTCGTCATCCATTAATCGGTGGCTCCAAGCTTAGGCAAGACAACCCGGTGGTCGACAAATTCCCACACTGGTTGACCACCAGTTAGCTTAGAGCGAATCCATGATGCTACCCCTACAGGTATCGTTAGCCGCTTTAAGGCTTTTTTGCGCGCCCGGACCGAATCGCGGCCAGTGCCGCCACTTAGAATTTAGTCATTTACTTACGCTCGCACGTCAGCCGTCATCGCCAATGCGCAGGAATCGTCAGTCCGAGCACTCGCGAAATGTTTTCAAGTGCGGCGATAATTTCGCGGTGTCGATTCTTATTATAGCCCCCCCCGGCGTCCCGCTGCGATAGAATACTTTTCAACTCAGGAAGATTATGCAGGCCCAAAGCGTAGAGGTTTTTCCACGTCAACTCACCAAACACTTTGTATATGACTTCGGTACCGTCTCGATCACTAGCCAATCGCTTCGGCCCCACTAACTTTACTAGAGCCTCTTCGGCCTCTTCTTTCGTTTCGAAGGTATATAGATGTTGCAAAGGGGGCACCAACGGGGACGTTAATTCGATGACCCAGCACGAAGACACTCCTTCCCGCCGAGCAGATTGTCTAAGATATTGCACGTCCGGATTCTAGGCTGTCAAGAACCATTGATCGGTTTGGTCACCTCGGACTAGTTTCACGTTGTCAACCAGAAGCAAGGCTACACAAGGACACGCATACTGGGGAGGCTCCCACGTAGCTTAATGGCCGGCCTGTTCTTGAAAGGACATTCGTTGAGCTGGCAATCGCTCGATTGCCGGGATCGACCGAAACGCAACGCTTCTGGTCTATGTAAAACTTCAAGGTACACCGCATCGACGAGCCATCTTGCTTACGCGCTTGTGCTCCTGTTCTTGTACGCATGTCTTGTACGCATGTCGTTTCTCAATAGCTGGCGCGCAATGCAACAAACTGGCTACTCGGCCCTTCCGACCGAAGGCTCAGGTTTGCACTGTTCGATACCACATAAGCCAAAGGTCGCGTCATGGTAAACGGGAACAGCACAGGTAGCGACTGCAAGCTGGGCACTGCAACAGGTTTTCCGGCGTAGCGCACAGCCGCTTCGATTAGCCATGCCGTGAGTTCGTCGTTGTCGATCGCTGTTGGCGCGAGCCGGATAACCCGTTTGCCCTTCTCAACCCGTTCGACGGCCCCCCAGCTCGCCTGGCTCTGGATAACCATGTTTGTCATTCGTCGGGTGCCTTCGCGCTCTCCGTAAGTTTCGCTCATGCGGCGATGCACTTCGGCAGACGCGCAGTCGCCCTGGATAGCGGACAGGCGGCCTACCAACTCAGCGACCTTGCCAAAAAACGGGTACGCCGCCACAGACATACCCCAGCAAAGCACCGCGACCGGAACATCCGGCTGATCCTTGTGAATGGCGACGGCGCGATCTGCATAATCAACCAGGTCGGCTCGCGGCTCAAGCCACAGTCGATTGAGTACCGTCCGAGTTTTTTTCTTGGCTTCCGCGCCAAGCTCTGCTGCCTCAAGCAGTGCATTCAGATCATCTAGCCCAGCCACGCCTGCACGAATATTCAATGCCGCAGCCGCCCAATCAAGCTGAATGAACCGATCAAAGCCAATTTTTGGGGCCGATGAATTCATTCGGTATCAATCACATAACTGACTTTCACAAAGGGCACGATCAACTCTTCGATCGACACCCCGCCGTGGACTACCACCTGCTCGCCATCCGGCACAAAGGCGGTTCGTCCACCTGCGAATAAAGGCATAAAGTTCGCGGGTAGTCCAGCAATGTCTAACCTTACAGTGTTGGGATAGGCTGCAGCGGAATCGGCGAGCAACGGTTCGCTCCGATAAACCCGCACGCGCTCGCCCCGCGTCTCCGCAATGACACCTTGGTTGGGCCTGCCGACGCCAATAGACTCCACATTACCGTGGTCCGCCGTGAGATAGATGTGATATCCCTTGTCCAACAGCAGCGAGAACAGCCGATCCACGAAACCGGTCGCTAACCAGTTCCCGATCCACATCGCTACGTCTTTCTTGGACCGCTCCTTGTGGAGCCGGTCATCCACCTCATCGATGACCAGGCCCACCACTTTCGGGCGGCGGTCGGCCAAGTCTGCTTCAAGCGTGTCAAGTTGATCAATTTGGCGCAGCGCGCGTCGGTACATCACCTCATTCGAGGTAACGCCTTCATTCTGCCAAAACGTTTTCCACAAGGATTCTTCTTTATCGGTCCGGTCAATGGAGTCATCGAACTCGCGAGGTTTTAGGCCCGAGAACAGCGCCTGACGCGACACCGATGTGACCGTTGGAAGCCATGCGAATACAGCCCCTTCATCGAAGGAAAAGCGCTTGGTGGTGGAGACAAGTCGGTCGCGGATCTGCACCCACTGATCGAAGGCAAGTCCATCGAACACCAGCAAAGCAACTTTATTTTCTCCTGCTGATCGGCGATGGCGCAAGAAGCGCGGCACGTGGTGCACCATCACCGGGCCCTTCGTCACCGGCTGTAAAATCAGATCGGCATAATGTTTATCGGCGATCCATGCCTGTAATCGCTCGTCCGATTCACTCTGCAGCTTCTCGATACGGTCGCTTATCTGTGACGCACTTAAAGGCACGTAGTAGCTGTCGTTCGTGTTGGCCAAAGCATGCACTCTGGACAATATCTCTCCGTAGCGCTTGGCGAAGTCGCTCCAGTCTTTGTACGACGATGCTGCAGTCGGAATGGCATCGCTCAATCCATTGATACCTTTTAGCACTAACGCCTGCAATGCCGCAGGATCCTGGACGATACCGGCCTTGACCCAACTTGGCACGTGTTTCGGGACGCTATGCACCGCCAACGGCTGCAACGAGCCATCGAGGAACATAGAGTCGACCAACATCTGCAGATCAGTATGCTCGAACGGAATCTCGATCTTCGTCTCATAGTCCAGTGATTGCGTCTCACCTGCCCGCATACCATCAAGTCCTTGGGTTTTAAGATAGCGATACCACGCCCCTTGCACCACCCGTAGAAGCATACCTTTGGATGCTAGCCATGTAGCAACAGAATAGCTCTTGAACAGCTCTTTGCCTTGGATGATGCTTGCCGCGTGCTGGGCAAACGTTAGTGGCAACGATCGGTTCGCAAAGTGCAATCGGAGCAGCTCACGCCAGAAATCGACCTGAGTCCGGACGGACCTCGGTACAAACTGATAGACATGTTCGAGAATGAATTCCTTCGACTCATTCCCGCCACGCGCTGACTGCAGTTCGGTCTCATGCGCATGAAACAGCCCGGCAAAATGCTCTGGCTCGACTTGCTGTACCGCGCTGTAGGTCAGCTTCGGGAATAGCTCTGCAAGGCTGAGACGCACCACACGACCGTGATGCACGATGTCCCACGGCAACGCATTCGCGTCAGCACTGCGCAGATGCAGAACCAACGAAGGTGCTGGCCCCGGCTCACCGCGATCCCATGCCGCGCGGTAGCGCTCCTCGTATTCAGCGCGGAAAGTAAACGGGTCCTCGTACAGCATCAGCTCAAATCCACGGCCGCGCAGCTCGGTTAGCAGCTTTTCGTCGAGCAACACATCATCAGGGTCGCATGCTACCCACAGCCGGGTGAGATCGGCCGTGAAGTGGCTCAGGATGCGTTCTGTCCACAAACTCATTCCTACTGTCCTCCAGGCACAGCGTCGCCGGAGACCCGAACCATCATCACGGCATTCAAGTCCGGCACGCTGGCTTCCATTTCATCGATGGCGGCCATGCGTGCATCGTGTTCCTGCTGCAATCGCTTGCGGCGGTGCTCACGCACTGTGGGTAGGCCGATTCGCCCGATCGCCTGGCATCTGGCATCAAAGGCGTACACCGCACGTTCGCGTTCTTCCTTCAGCCGGGCGCGGTGTTCGGTCAGCAGTTCGGTGAAGATCCGTTCACCCTGGGTACTGGCAGCGGCACGGGATGCTTCAAACCACTTTACCGATTCCTCGGCACCAGTTACGGCGTGCACATCCACAGTTTCAGTTAGCAGAAGATCCCATACGCGCTTGGCTGTCGGCACAAAGGGGCGACCTTCCTCGTTGATGAACACGGGCAGAAAGCGCTTCCTGCTCAAGCCATCCGCCACTAGGCTGATCTCCCACAGCGACCAGATGCCGCGTACTGAATCCGGCAGCCCGGTCACGCGGATCACCGGCAGTGGCTGGCCTGCGACAAAGCGTGGCAGCTCACTGATCACAGCCCGGGCGCGTGGGTCTTCCATCGTGACCCATTCGAACTCCGGGTTCTCATCTGCCGTACGGGCGTCGAAACAGGCCTGTGCTGACTCGCTGCCGTCTGCCCACTTCACCCGCCACGCCTTGCCAACCTTCGCTGCTAAACCGCCGCGCGCTGCCAACCCGCTGGTGATGGCGCGCTCTAGCCAGAACTGCACCGGGTGGTCACGCCACTTGCGAGCATCGTCGGCATCCAGTTCATGCTCGGTGGTAAGCAGATCGCTGTTGTTCTTCGACTCCGCCAGCGTGGACCGCAGTTGCGACACTACGGAGTCGCATTCCTGCTCGATCGCATCCGGGTTCTGCAGCCCGTGCACAAACAATTCGTCGAAGATCGGGTCGGCCTCGACTGAGTCCATCACGTCAGCCGCCTTGTCGACGCCAAACTCCTGCGCGATAACCTCGAGCTTGGTCTCTAGCACCTGACGCACACGGTGTTCCACCGTGTCCTCAAGTACGAAGTTGATGGCACGCACCACGTGCTTCTGCCCGATACGGTCTACCCGGCCAATGCGCTGCTCAATTCGCATCGGGTTCCACGGCATATCGAAGTTGACGATGACGTGGCAGAACTGTAAGTTCAGACCTTCGCCGCCGGCATCCGTCGAAATCAATACGCGAACATCATTGGAGAACGCCTGCTGCGCACGGGTGCGGGTTTCCAGATCCATGCTGCCGTTTAGCGTTGTTACCGAGAAGCCACGGCTGTCCAGGTAATCGGCCAGCATCGCTTGCGTAGGTACGAACTCGGTGAAGATCAGCACCTTCAACGCAGGTGCGCCTTCCTCCTGCTGCAGCTTGTAGATCAGCTCCAGGAGCGCCTCAGCCTTAGCGTCGGTACCCACGGCTTCAGTTTCTCGCGCCAGGTCTAGCAGCATCTCAACTTCGGATTTCTCTAGCTCCCAGCCGCTGGACTGCATGGCCAGCTCCATCTGGGACTGGCCGTCTAGGTCCGCCCACTCATCAGCACTAGTATTCTCGAATAGGTTGGTCTGCGGCTGCGGCGCTGCGAGCAAGGCCTGGCGCTTCTCCAGCGTGGTACGAATGGCTGCCGTGCTGGACGTCACCAACCGCTGCATCAGGATCATCAAGAAACCGATATGGCGCTGCTTGGCAGACATTGCCTGATTGTAGCCGTGGCGTACATAGTCAGTTACTGCTTCGTACAGCCGCTGCTGCGCGCCGTGCCTTGCCTGCCAAGCCACCGCCTGCAGCCGGGTGACGCGTGGCTTGAACAGCGGCTGTCCCTCAGCGTTGATGGACGCACGCTTCTCGGTGCGAATTACGAAGGGCCGTACCCGATCGCGACTGACGCTGACCTCGTCTGGGAAGGCATCTCGGTCCAGCAACTGCATCAGTCGCATGAACTGGTCGGTCTTGCCCTGGTGTGGCGTGGCCGACAGTAGCAAGAGATAGGGCGAGGCTTCCGCCAGTGCGGCGCCCAGTTTATAGCGGGCCACCTGTTCGGTGCTGCCCCCCATGCGGTGGGCTTCGTCGATTATGACCAGATCCCACGACGCGGAAATCAGATCCTCGAAACGCTCGCGGTTGTAGGTGTTGAGCTGCTCCAGACTCCAACCACGACGACCTTCCAGCGGCTTCACCGAATCCAGCGAACAAATCACTTGGTCGTGCATGCGCCACAGGTTTTCCTCGTCGCCCGCGCCACCGCTGCGCCACTGACGGAAGGCTGCCAACTCGGATGGCTCGATGAACTGAAATTTCTCGCCGAAGTGCAGGCGCATTTCCGCCTGCCACTGGCGCACCAGCCCCTTTGGCGCCACCACTAGGATGCGCTTCACCCGGCCACGCAACTTCAACTCGCGCAGCACTAGGCCGGCCTCGATGGTCTTGCCGAGGCCCACCTCGTCAGCCAGCAGGTAGCGGATGCGGTCGCGACTAACCGCGCGGTTCAGCGCGTAGAGCTGATGCGGCAGCGGCACCACGCTGGACTGGATCGGTGCCAGCAGCAGGTTGTCCTCCAGCGCATCCAGCAGCTTCGCGGCAGCCGTGGCGTGCAGGATCTGCTCCACGCTCGGGCGCACGCTTTTCAGGTCGGCAAGATCCGCCGCTCGGGCTCGCACGACGGCGTCCTTAGTGGGCAGCCAGACGCGATAGGCGACCTCGCCCCACACGTCCTGCCGCTCGATTACGCGGCAAGGCGATGCCTGCCGGGTGAACCAGCACCATTCGCCGGTAGCGAACCCGTTGGCGGCCACGCTCAGATCCCGTCCTCAGTACGGGTCAGCGCCAGGTCATAAAGCGTCAGCAGCTTATCATCTTCCTGCAGCGTTTCCTCTGGAAGCTTGTTGGCGATGCTGATGATGGTCTTGTAGTCCTTGACACCCCACGCAGCGCGGAAGCCAGCACGCAGTACCTCAAGGCGCGACTCTTTGATCTTTCTGCCGGTAAAGGCCTTATAGGCATCGAACTCCTTGAGCAGCGCCTTCTCGCGCTTTTCCTCCAATTGCTTAGCGTTATTGGGATCTGGTACAAACCATCGGTCCCGCGCTTTAGCTTTCAACCGTGGATCAGATTTCTCGAGCTCCCGCATATCCTTGTAGTTTGACGAAAGATAGCTGTGAATCTGACTGGGTACATCGCCGTTGCCATCGTAGCGCAAGAAGTTTGCTTCAAGCAGCGCTGAAAGTTCGGGTCGCTCCTCATGCTTTTTCCAGCCCGCACCAAGTTGGGTGATGAATTCTGGATGCACCTCTTGGTAGGTTGACGGACGTTGCTTGAGGAATTGAGCTAGCCAATCGATAGCGCTGCGCTCATCGGAGACGAATAGCTCCATCTGGGGTGATTGCGAGGTTTGCGCACGCTTCTTGTCGTACTCGACCACCTGCTCCGGCAGGAAAACCATCCCATCGCGCTCAGGGAAGCGAGCACGAAGGCTAGAAAGGAACTCGTCAGTCGACAAGGGTACAGGCGCGTCGTGGCGCACGAACCAAGCCACCATACGGTCGTAGATGCGACGTGGATCGCGCTCGACGATGAACTCAAGTTCACCATTCTTTACTTTGGTGACGGACAGCTGCCGCAAGTGGGTCTCCACGAAATCCCAGACCGACTCCACTGTCGCGCCGCTGTTCTTGAAGCGGTCTTCCAGCCCACCATTAGGTTTATAGACAGAAATCACCAGGTCCTGCTTCACAGCGGTCGTTGAGGTCACTTGCCGGTAGCTACCTTGTACCTTGTCTAGCGCCGTTACCTCTGCCACCACAAAGCCAGCTTGTTGCAGGGCAACCTGAATGGCATTCCATACCGCCGCCTTGCTATTGGAGAACACTACGGTCATCCAGCGACCGGGTTTTAACACGCGGTTGTATTCGGCAAAGCAGCGTTGCATGAGGTGCTGGTATTCAGGCAGCGCCTTGTTTTTGAACTTATCGATGATGGCTTCAGGCTTGGCATCAGTGGTAACGCCGTGCCAAGCCTCGACCAGAAAGTTCAGATCAGCATAGTAGATGTTTTCGCCGAAGGGGGGGTCGGTGAAGATGTAATCTACCGTGTCATCGGCTAGCGGCAATCTGGCAGCTGTGCCAGTGGTTACGGCCACGTTAGGAGCAGCCTTGAAAGCTTGAAATGTCTTTGCCAAGCGGTCGAGCTTGCCGTCGAGGATGTACCAAGGACTGCATTCCGCGTGCTGCGAAGCGACGTAGTACACGCCCGTCAAGTATTGATTAACTTGCGAGAACCCGGTCGGCCGGTATCGGTTCAACAGCGTCGCCGTCCAAATCGCCTGCTCGACCATGAAAGTCAGAAAAGTTCGAATTCGTGCATCTGGGTGCGCTCGCGCTTTCATCCATAGCAAACCCATCGCCTGCGCGGCACGCGGCAGGTAGAAATGATGTACGTTTGTGAAGCCCTTGGGCGCAATTCGTGAGCCGTGGTACATGTCCTCGATGGGGAAACGACTGGTGGGCACGGAAGCAGGCAACGGCAACGCTTCGATCTTGGCCAGCGTTTCTAAGTCGGCCGCGTCCGGTGCCTTCTTATAACGAGTCTTTCCTACCACGTAGAAGATAATGGAAGGTGTGAACTTCACCCGTTGCCAAGATTGACCAGTGGCAGGGTCGGTACGGGTCTCCAGCACGCGCTCAAGCTTGTCCTTATTTAGTTCTGCGCCGCAATGCGGGCAGGGAAAGACGTCTCGCACGCGCTTGCTTTCGTCTTCCAGCGCCTCATCGAGGAAGTTCACTGTGCCGGCACATTCTGGGCAACTAAACACCTCGCTCCATACGGTGTATTCAATACGCCCCTGGGTCTTACCATCGCAATGCAGCGTTTCGTACATCCAGCCGATGTCCTGCTTCAAGGCCTTGAGCAATAGCTTACCCGCTTTGGCAAAAGCATCCACATCGAAGGGGATGTTGTAGTTCGCGCCAATGAAAGTGGCTGCGGGCGACAGATCATTGAGTACAGCTCGGCGCGCGCCCCACATAGGCGCTGCGCGACCTTCCTTCTTCCATGCATGTTCCAGCTGAAAGCGATAGCTGAAGGGAGCCGAGCCACACCACTGTGCGGCCACGCCGGTCATGCCCGACCCGGAAAAACCGTCCAACACCATGTCACCTGGTTGAGTGTAATGCAGGATGGATGGCACGATAGCCAAGTGTGGCACTTTGGTGTGGTAGCTGTGTGCCTTATAGATGGCGTCGGTCTTGCCCACGCTGACATCAATCGCCAATGGTTCGCGGCTGTATTTCACCGTTGGATTGTAGGGCTTGCCGTAGTGACGGACAAACTCTGCAAGCCACGGGTTTGGGCATGCCGTGTAATACGGTGGGTCCGACATCGCCAGAATGGCCTCGTCTGTACCATGTGGAAAGCCTTCGATCTTGCGGAACGCAGGATCTTTCAGCTTTTCAGTCAGAAGCTTAAGGAAGTGCTCGCGCCGCGCGCTATCGTTAGCAAAGGTCAGCCCGAGACATTCAACGGGGCCGTCTGCTTGGCTGTGTTGGTCCTGCAGTAGATCGTTCATCTATATCAGTCTTCTCAGTTATTCATCGACCGGCGCTTTAAATTCGCCATGATCGTCAGCATATTTCTTCATGCCATCCCGCAGAATCTCAAGAAAAGTGTGATTCCGGCATGCGGCATCCGCCACGATTGCATCGAAGGAGACCACAAACGTTGGCGTTGGGATGACCTTACCATCAGGATGCGGGGTATCAAATTCTTGGTAGTAAACCTTGCCTTTGGAGAAGAAAGGTGTCCACTTGAATTGTCGCAGCCGAAAAGCCGTCGTGTCACTGACATCCATGACCGCGTAGTACCAGACCCTTTGAATATTCGGACAGTACGCCACCAGTTTCCCGGCGCGATCAAGCAACTGGTTGATCGCGTAAAAATTGTCTTTTTCCTCGTCGGTCTTTTTCTTGATCTCTACAACTACTACGTCGACCGGGGTGGTATCGCTAGGGTCAGCCGAGAAGATCATGGCAATATCTGGCCTACCTGTATCGCCGATGCGTTCTTCATCTGAGCGTATGGCATTGATAACGGCATCCATATTCTTTTCGCTCAGTATTGTGCGAAACACCATGAACTTATCATCCAACAACCATGCATTGTTCTGGTAAATTTCAGAGGAAAGATTGTCTTGCGAGAACTCCTTGAATCTCGGAACAATAAGGTTATGTATCTCAGCCTCAGCGTTATTGGCCTTCATTTCTTTCATTCGGCCGATAATCTTTTCACGGTACAGAATGTATTCAGTCAAGGTGCGCGATGACAGTTCCAGCGACTTTTTGTATGCGGACTCAGTCAGCTTTTCGCACTGAAGAATTTCTTTTTGAACCCGGAAGAACCGTTGCTGAGCGATTGCCAAAGCATCATCCCGATCAATCAGACCAACGGTATCGTCTTCAAAAAATCCGAGCAAATGCGGGAATTGTTCTTCAAATTGCTTTTTGATTTTCTCGTTCTTTTCGGTGATTTTTGGAATCTTATCCGCCAACACCTTGCCAAACTCACGACGTAGTACGCGGTAAAGACGGGCTTCTTGTATGCCTTCCGGCAGCACCAACTTTTGCCGCGAACTATCAGCATTGGAATGAAAAATTTCAGACTCGAACAGAAAAACACATAGATATCCAGCTGGGAATGACGATGGTGGTACCAGGTTCACGGGTATCGTTCGTCCATCGATACTGAACGCGGTAAGAGCGCTACCCCTCCCCGCCATCGAGTCGATGTGGTAATACATGTCAATAGCCGAAATCGCGTCCAATGAATCATCTTGGATCGTAATTTTTGTCATTGATGGCAGATCATCGGCCGTTATTACTGTTTCGTGCGGAAAGAACTCTTTCTGCGCATTGCTCTCATTAGTCTTCAGATTGATGGAAATCTTGAACTCGTTACCGTCACGCTTGCGCGCATCTAATGTCGGGAGGAATTGCTCAATCAAGAGTGGCTTAAGTGCATCGGGCTTAAGGTCGTCATATGACCTGACACGATCTTTAGCAAAACCAGTGAATGTCAATGCCGTCTTGGGGGACTGCTCTTCTTTCAATATCTCAAGTGGCGCATTGCCATCGAAGCCATCTTTAAAGGTAAAGCTTCGTCGCCATTTATTCCGCGTGCTAACCACCTCGACTCGATTGAAGTAATTAAGAAAAACCAGGCGGCCTATGCCTTTGTGAAACTTGTCTCGAGGTCTAAGCAGCTTCCTGAAACGCTCAAAGTTTTCGTCTGTAAATCCGTCCCCGTTATCTGAAACAGTAATTTTGAGCGTATCGGGTTTGTCAAATGCTTGCACGTCAATATCGATGGACACCTCGGTTGCACCAGCGTCCAGCGAATTGGCAAGGGCCTCAAAATAGACCAATGTCAATGATGGGTTTGGGAAAAAAAGCCTAATGGCTCCAGAGGTTTCAATGTCCATCGCTTTGCTCCAGTGGGCCTTTGACCTGTTCGTGTAACAACTTAAGCTTTACACCAGCCGCGGTAAGAACGTAGCGCTGCTTAGGAGAGCGCGGTTTGTCGGGCAGAGTCAGACGCAGCACACCGCCCGTTAGCAACGGCTCAACGTGAGTTACGACGAAATGAGGGCGATGACTAAAGCCCGCATGGGCCATTAACTCCGCCATCGAACGGGGAACATCCGCAAACCCAATGATTTGCTGCTGCACCTCAGACAAGCGATCAAGTGACCGATCAAGCTTAGCTGCGTCCGCACCAGCTTGATCGGAAGCTTGATCGGTGCGGTCATCCGCTGCAGCAGCCTCTGCATTCGATTGATTTTGTAGGGCAACTTCGCTTACGTCGCTCGAGAATCGAGTTCGCAGATGTTCGGCCAATCTGAACAAGTTGCCGTTTTCCCCCTCTGCCACAAGCAAGGCTTGCACGGTGAGATGCTGTACAAGCTCTCTTGAGTCCGCGCTGGAAAGGCCAGTAAGTGCCTTCACGTCAGTCAAGTCAATCTGGCCCTTGCGGGTGAGGTAGGCGAAAACGTCTGCTTCCTGTACTGATAGGTGCGCGCCCAGCCTAGCCTGCGCCAGAAGCTGGGCTTCAGTGATGAGCTTTTCCTTGCGCAGGCGGAGGCGGAAACTCTTTTCCGCCTTGTGGTTTTCGATTTCCGGGGGCAAGTAGCCCAATCTGCGCCAGCCATCGAAGATTGCTCGTACACCTGTACCGCCTTGATCAGATAAACCGATGCGGCGAAAGGCATTGACGATGCTGGGGTTACGCACTTCCTTGTCGCCTGGATCGAGCAGTTGCTCCCGAGAGGCGAAGGCATCGCCGGGATTAAAGAGTTCGGTCTGATCGCGAAAAAGGCGGATAACCGGCACGCGCGTCGTATCGCCAAAGTCCTGATGGATGAGCAGGTTGATGGCGGCCTCGCGGAATGAGATGTAGTCCGGCGGGTCGTCGTCACGGCGCATCGTGGCAGCATCGACACCGAATGGTCGCTCGCTGTGCCTGAAGTAAAACTCGACAATGGACTGCCACGCTTTGATGAGGTTGTCTTCTACGGTGATACGGTCGGCCCAACGAACAGCGGAGTCATAGTCCGCGCTGGTATTGCGGTAGAGTTGGACGTCAACCGCCATGCGCGGCAGTACCTGCCGAACGTATTCGCCACTACCTAGCACGAGGATGGCAGCACGGGTGGGGCGCAGCACACCGCCTTGCTCAACAAGAAATCCCCAATTCCTCAGAAACGTGATGTCATCTGCAGCTGTGTCTTTACCAGGATTGCTGGCAGCAAAGCGCGTGCGATACCAACGCACAGTCGCTTCGTCGAAGCAACGGCTAGTATCTACATCAAGCGGTTCCGCATCGTAGCGAATATTCGAGGCATCGCGAATGAAGCGCAGCAGTTCGTCACCTGTGCAAGTGTCGTCACGACCGCCTCGGCGGATGTGCGCTTTTTTCGGATTGCCGTCGAGATATACGGGTTTCTGCTGACGAGTGGCTTCAGGGATGTAGAACGCCAGCACGGTACCGTCGGCCAAGTTGTGAACAGTTCCATCGATGGGTAGGAAAACGCTGATCTTGTTGGAATCCCGAACTTGGCCAAGAAAGTCATTCTGCATCTTATCGGCATCGGTAACACCTGTAACGCTGAACTTACCATTGGCTTGTTTTACACCGAATACAAGGTGTCCACCGGCAGTGTTGGCAAAAGCACTGACCGTTGAAAGTGCATCTTTGGGTATTGCCCAAGACGCCTCCTTGAATTCGATGTCGCTCCATTCGATGGAATGGAGCCGGGCGATCAATTCATCTTTGGTCATGGCATCACTCGATCACGAACCGCAGCTTGGTGGCATCCTTACCCTTGCAGCGCTCGTTCATGAAGGTATCAAAGCGCTTGCGCAAGTCGTCCGGCGTAGTCGGTGAGCCGCCTTGCAGCAGCGCTTGCTTGATCTCCTCGCCCTTGACCGCGATCTTTTCCAACCCCGAGAGCGCCTCCTGCACGGCGTTGGCGAACTCGGCGGTCATTGGGTCCGGCAGCTTGCGTGAGGTCAGGAAAGCGTCGATCAGCTTCTTAGATGCGAACGGCAACAGGCCCAGGCTGTCCTGAGTGAACGGGTCTTCCAGGTTTTCCAGTAAGGTTTGCTGCCAGTTGGCGACCAACTGATCCAGGTCGTCATCCAGCTTGTGCAGCCGGTTGGCGGCCGGAATCAGCTCCAACTGCTCGGCAGATGGGCGGAACTGGCAGTGCGGGCAGACGGCGGTCGTGACCAGCGTCGGTTCGTCCAACGATGAGCAGCTCTTCAGGCTGTTGAGCGACTCCTCGAACTCGGTGAGCTGACTGGTGGGCATCAGCGACACACCAGCAAGCACGCGTAGCGCCAATAGGCGGTCGTCCTTGCGCAGGGCGTTGCGGGTCTTATCCTCGGCCACGCCCAGCCGAGCCTTGCTGTGGCTGGCGATGTAGGCGGTGATGTAGTCCTTCTTGAGCTGGTTGAGCGTCTGCCGGTACTCGGAGGCGTGCTCGGCTGTGCGGTCCTGGCTCAGCTTGTTCTGCAGGGCCTTGCGGGCCGCCTCGGCCTGCTTCACCCACGGATGCTCCGCGGGCAACACCATCTCGGCCTGTGAGAGGTAGGACGCCGTGCTGCCGAGTTCCAACACCAGTTCAAGCAGACGCTCGACGGCGGCCAAGATTTCCAGGTTCTTCTTCTGGCTGTCCAGGTCTTCTTGCGTGACCCGCAGATTCTTGAGCTTGCCGACGGTATTGTACGGCGCCAGCGACTCGGTGAACTTCTTCAGCGATTCGAGCCGTGCATGCCAGTCTTTGGCTTCTTCCTCGCGCAGCAGGTTCTGACCCCAGAAGCCGAGCTTGCCTTGTTGCAGGTCGGAGCCGGCTTTGAGCACGCGCGGCACTAGTGCACTGACCTTTTCCTGCAGCTTGATGACGGGCTCGGTATCACCCTGGCTAGCCTTCTGGGCCAATCCCGACGGCAGCTCGAACAACTCGAACAAGGCGCGCAACACCGTGAGGTTGATCTCCTTTGGCGCCTCAACGTGCTTGAACTGCTTGAGCTCTTCCAGCGAACGCTCTGCGAGCTGCACCAGCTTGCCAGAGTCGATCTTGTCACCGATGATCGACAGCACGATGTCGCCGGAATAGACCAGGCCGCCCAGTACCGTAATCAGCAGATCGGGTTCCAGTCGGTACTTGATCGGCGCGAAATATTCGACGTCTGATGTGCCCGAGAGCAGTTCGCTGCGGTTGAGCACCTGGCCGTGTCCTTTCGCCTTAAGGCGGCTCAGCACCTCCTGCGCGTAGCGGGAGTTGGCAGGATCGACGCGGTCACCATCGAGCAGCTCCAGTGCATCGAGGATAGCAGCGGCGTCCTTGGTGCGGGTGCCGCCGGCCAGTGCGCGCAGCGCGTTGCCCACCAGTTGCTTGCGGTTTGCTTCGGTAACCAGCACCGAAAAGGTGGGGTACTCGGGTGAGATGTCGGCAAAGCGCTGGCCCAGTGCCAAGCCAGAGACGGTATTCACCACGTCACGGAAGTTGATACGCTCATCCGAGCCGAGTCGTGCGCGGTCGCGCAAGGACACGCCCCTAGACCAGTCCTGCAGAGTCTTGGTCTTGCCTTGGTAGGTCACCTCGAATGCGGTCATCTGCTTCTCCTGCAGCCACTTACTCATGGACCGCAACGAATCCTGGGCCTTGGACAGGTAGATGGTTTTCGCGCCACCACTGGCGGTAGACGCCAGATCCAGTGCCGCCGCGTATTGCGACAGATAGCGCTTGTAGTCGACGTCGGGTGACTTCAAGCGGAAGAACACCTCGTCCGCCAAGTTGTTGTCGCTGAACTTTGGCTTGTTGAAGGGCTGGATGAAGTAGATGTAGAAATCGCGCTCGGGCTGGGCCGTGGGCCGGTCATTCGGGGCACCAAAGAACAGGTAGCCCATGCGTTCGACACGGCGTTCCTGCCATTCAATCTGGTACTGCCAGATCTGGAACCCGGGGTAACGCAGGTCATCGCTGCATTCCATCAGCGCCTTGATAGCGCTGTAGTAAGCGCGGTCCAGCGCATCGTCGGACAGGGCTTCGGCGCGCTTCTCAATCTGTGCGTCGTAGTCGATGTCCTTCTTGAGGTCGAGGTAGTACTGCTCCGTGTCCGGCGCCTTCGAGATGAACTGGCCGTTGACGGTCTTCAGCACTTCCCGCAAGACGGTCTGCACCATTGATAGCAGGTTCTCTGCCGGATCGCCCGGCATGTCCTCTACGCCTGGCTGGAACAAACACAAGCCGTCGCGCAACTCGCCTGCTGTAGGGCCGATGGGGACATGGATGTCACCGCCCGTAGTCAGGCGATGGACAGCCAACGCGTTTATAACGCGCAGAGCCATGGATTTGTAGGCCGGGCGGGTGAAGGCCTGTTGAACGCGAGACTCGAGTACTTCGGACACGCGCATGACCTCCTTGATGCTCGGGTCGGCACGCAGAACCGAGTTGGTCTTGATAGTGTTCCAGAAGCTCTCGTAGCTGATGAACAGCGGTTTGTCGGCAGGCACTTCCTGGTCGAGGATGGCCAGCATCGCGGCCTCGATGGTTTTGAGTGCACCGCGCTTCTCGGTGAAATGGATCTGCTCGAAGGTCTTCAGGTAGTCCGGGTGAACCGGGAACAGCCGCACGTACTCGTCCATGCGCTCGTTCATTGAGCCGTAGAACTTGGCGAACGGCGTAAGGTACTCGCGGATTTTGTTCTGCTGGTCGGCGGTCTTCTTGAGCAGCCGCGCGGAGACGACGAAGCTGACGTCCTGGCGATCAATCAAGATCTGAGTGAAACGCTCGTTGACCCTCCGCATGCTGTCGGCCACATGCTGGAAGCGCACGCTGTCGAAGATGGCTTCCTGAACACCTGCCACGAAGCGAAACTTAAGGTGCTTGGTGACTTCGCCAATTTGGCGCAGGATGGCCAGATCCTGCACGAGCTCGTGATCGCGACGGGACTGCAGATACTCTAGGAATTCATCCACAACCAGCAGCACCCCCTGGCCAGGGAACTTCTCGCCAAAGGCGGCCATCATCTCCTCGAAGGAGTCCTTGTTGTTCAGCTCCTTGTCGGCCGTTGGGAATGTGTAGTCGACGCCGAGCTTTTCGAGGAAACGCTCAAGCTGAAGGGTGATGATCTGACGCAGCGGCATCTGCAGGCCGCCCACTTCGATGCGGAGCACCTTGAAGCGACCTGCGATCGGGGCAACTGCCTCGGCCACCTTCGGGTGGCGGATCATCGGCGCGTACGCGGCGTCTTCTGTCACCAGCGACAGCACCGACATCAAGTGCGACTTACCGGTGCCGTAGTTGCCGACGATGAGCACGCCCTTGTGATCAACCGACTCGTCAAAACTGAGCTGGGGAACCATGAGCTTGGATATCCGCTCGGCCATGTCATCGGAGATGACATAGGTCGCAACGAGCTTCTTCGCCTCGTCCGGGCGTCCGGCATCGAGCAGCTGAATGACTGACTCGATCTGCTCGAATTGGATCAGATCTCCGTATCTCATGTTCTTGGCCATATGGTTCTCTCTTCCCCGTACCGTCAAATTTCGAGTGTGACCACGCCGTCGCGGCTGTAGTCATGATGTTCTGGGTGGCTCATGTCCGCGTACACCAAACGGTCACCGCGCAGCTCGCCCGGCCACACGGCCACGACGCGCTTGGAATGAGCCAGCCGCCTGACGAGGTCAAGCGGGTTAATCTGCAGACTTGGCTCGAACAACAACTCCAGGTTGTCGAGCAGCAGCGGGTCTTCAGTTCGCTCCTTGTCCGCAATCTCCCGCAGGAGTTCACCGGCGGAGAAGCCTCGCTTACTGTTTAGCATGGCGGCCAAACGGCACCCCAGCTCCAGGCCGACGTTGAGTGGCTCGATGTTGAGCTTAGCGCCGAGCTGGCGGAGCAGTTGGGTTTTGCCACTGCGGCTGGGACCGACCAGTAGGATCAACTTGCTATTGAGGTCGTCGATTTCGCCGATGAGCTGTTGGAGTTTTGCGAGCATGCGTATTCCCTCAGTCCGACTCGGATTCGAGCCGCTGTTGATCCGGGGAGCGATAACCCGGTGCCAGCACGGCATTACGCACACCGTAAATGGCAAGGGGGTCTTTCAACCAAAGACGATACTCATGGCCGCGTAGGCTGTGGTCTGGAGAGCAGTCCACACTCCATTTGCGCAGGATGTATCCGGCCGTGGCGGCCCGCAGCTTCATCCTCAGCACACCGTCGCGCATGCCGTAATCCATTTCGGTGATTTCCGGCCGGGATTGATCCGGGTGTGGCACCAACTCCAGCTCTACGATCCTACTCCACTGAATATCTTGATCGCTCATCTCGTAGGGCGTCACGGGCTGCCCCTTTAGCACCGCGGCGCGCTTGATCCGGGTGATAACGAAATCCCGGAACTCCTGGGACTTCCGGTCGAAGGCACGGACGTGCCAACGAAGTCCGTTATCGATCAAGGCAAACGGGACGATGTCCCGCTCAGTGCAACCACTGGACATGGAGATGTACTCAATGGCGAGCGGACATTTCTGATGGATTGCACGGGTCACGCTTGCCACGACATCCAGATCCGGATGTATAAGTCTGGATGGGCTCTCGCTAAGTACCCATGCTTTTAGCGGTATCGGCTCGCCATCACCAAAGCCTTGGGTAAGCCACGAAAACACCCGCTCTGCGGGGAAGTCGAAGACTGGTTGAAATCCTGCCCCCTGAACGTAGAACTTGCCCTTGGAGTCGTAATCAATGTTGCCGGAGGCAATCTTCTTGTATAGAGCCAGATCTCTAGACGCGGCGGCGGATTGTATTCCAAATCGGGCGACTAAGTCCTGGCGGCGTATCTCCCCGATGAAGCGCACGCGCAATTCCACGAACGAGAGCCGATCACGTTGTGGCTGAGTTAATTGTGCAAGTACTCCGGTTGACATCTTTGGAATAGGTACCGATTGCGCGGGTCACTTTATAGTTATTTCCTAAAGTATATGGTTTGCTCAAAAGTGTGTCCACGGGATTTTTTTGATCCAATGTTCGTCGCATAATGATACGCGTTTGACGAAACTAATTTTAACCGGACCAGCGTCAAGCTAGTTGTTTTTTTAATCACAAATCATGAGGATGCTGGTGTCCATCAGGCTTCAGGCTCATGCGATTTAAGAGCCACTTGCACCAGAAGATTGCCCTTCTATAGTCAGATCATTATTTGCTTCAGAAAGGGAATCTATGCCACTCGACTTGACCGACATGAGCGACAACGCTTTCGACGACTGGTTGCGCGATCTGGGGGGCCGCGCCATAGGCGACGGCCTGAACGACGAACGTCTGGTAGAGCTTGTAGGAGCGACGCTCCGGGAAGCTACGCCAGAAGCCCGGGATCAGAGCCTGGTCGACTTGGCGAACCTGTGTTACACCATGGCCGACAACACGCTAGGCTCACGGACACCTTTCGCTAAATGTTTAAAGATTGTGGTAAGCGTCGGCCAACGCCAATAAGCACTCGCTGAGGAGGTTGCAGAGCATCGTTAGCCCGCCAAATTGCCGCGCCTCGAGTTGCGTACGTTGAACGAATTTACTTACACAGCCGTTACACGGCCCGGCACGTTACACAGAAAGGGAATCAGGGGCAAGAAGGGGCGCCATGTAAGCCTCTGATTTTTTAGGATAATTTTGGTAGGCCTCCCCGGAGTCGAACCGGGCACCAACGGATTATGAGTCCGCTGCTCTAACCAGGCATGAGCTAGAGGCCCAGAAATCGGGACAGTGACAAGCTAGAAGAACACTCGCCACCCGCTTCAGCGGCGCGGTACCGTGAAGCAGAGTGGCGAGAGCATATTGCTTTTACTACAGGGCCGTCAAGCCTCAACTACAACAGATCAGCTGCTGCCCTCGAGGAAGCTCTTCAGCTTGTCCGAGCGCGACGGGTGACGGAGCTTGCGCAGCGCCTTCGCTTCGATCTGGCGGATACGCTCGCGGGTCACGTCGAACTGCTTGCCGACCTCTTCCAGCGTGTGGTCGGTCGACATCTCGATGCCGAAGCGCATGCGCAGCACTTTCGCTTCGCGCGGGGTCAGCGAGTCCAGCACGTCCTTCACCACACCGCGCATCGAGGCATGCAGCGCGGCGTCCGAGGGCGCCAGCGTGTTGTTGTCCTCGATGAAGTCGCCCAGGTGCGAATCGTCGTCGTCGCCGATTGGCGTCTCCATCGAAATCGGCTCCTTCGCGATCTTCATGATCTTGCGAATCTTATCTTCCGGCATCTCCATCTTGATGGCGAGGGTGGCCGGATCCGGTTCGGCGCCGGTCTCCTGCAGGATCTGGCGCGAGATCCGGTTCATCTTGTTGATCGTTTCGATCATGTGCACCGGAATACGGATGGTACGCGCCTGGTCCGCGATCGAACGGGTGATGGCCTGGCGGATCCACCACGTCGCATAGGTCGAGAATTTATAACCGCGGCGGTACTCGAACTTGTCCACCGCTTTCATCAGGCCGATATTGCCTTCCTGGATCAGGTCGAGGAATTGCAGGCCGCGGTTGGTGTACTTCTTGGCGATCGAGATCACCAGGCGCAGGTTGGCCTCGGTCATCTCGCGCTTGGCCTTGCGCGCCTTCATTTCGCCGGCAGCCATTTGCCGGTTGATGTTGCGCAGGTCCGGCAGCGGCAGCACGACACGGGCTTGCAGGTCGATCAGGCGTTGCTGCAGCTCCTTGATGGTCGGGATGTTGCGGCCCAGGATGGCGCTGTAGGCGTGGCCGGCGTTGACTTCGCCGTCGACCCAGTCGAGGTTCGTCTCGTTGCCCGGGAAGACCTTGATGAAGTGGGCGCGCGGCATGCCGCAGCGGTTCACGGCGACGTCGAGGATCTGCTTCTCGATGTGGCGCACTTCGTCGACCTGGCCGCGCAGCGTGTCGCACAGCTTCTCGACCACCTTGGCCGTGAAGCGGATGCCCAGCAGCTCGTTGGAGATCGCTTCCTGCGCCTTGACGTAGGCCTTGCTGTTGTAGCCGTCCTTCTCGAAGGCCTTGCGCATCTTGTCGAATTGCTGGGCGATGTTGTCGAACTTCTCGAGGGCGGACTGCTTCAGCGCTTCCAGCTGCTCGGCCGAATAGCCGGCCGCGGCGGAGCCGCCCGAGGATTCTTCCTCTTCCTCTTCGGCTTCTTCCTCTTCGTCCTCGTCCTCGTCTTCGTCGTCGGTCGAGGTCGGCGCGACCGCGGTCGGCGAGGTCTGCTCGTCCTCGTCCGGGTCGACCATGCCGTCGACGATCTCGTCGATCTTGATCTCGTCCTTCTCGATCTTGGAGGCGGCGTCGATGATCTCGGCGATCGTCACCGGGCAGGCCGAGATGGCCTGGATCATGTCCTTCAGGCCGTCCTCGATGCGCTTGGCGATCTCGATCTCGCCTTCGCGGGTCAGCAGCTCGACCGAGCCCATCTCGCGCATGTACATGCGGACCGGGTCGGTGGTGCGGCCGAAGTCGGAATCGACGGTGGAGAGGGCCGCCTCGGCGGCCGCTTCGGCTTCGTCGTCGCTGGTGACGTTGGGGACGGCGTCGGACAGCAGCAGCGTTTCGGCGTCAGGGGCATGCTCGTAGACGGCGATGCCCATGTCGTTGAAGGTGCCGATGATGCCTTCGATCGCTTCCGGATCGACGATGTTGTCCGGCAGGTGGTCGTTGATCTCGGAATAGGTGAGGAAGCCGCGCTCCTTGCCCGACTTGATCAGGGCCTTGAGCTTGTTGCGGCGCAGCTCGATCTCTTCCTCGCTCGCTTCGGTATCCGACGAGAAGGCGTCTTTCAGCAGCGCTTTTTCCTTGGCCTTGCGGTCCTTGGCCTTGGCCTTGTCCGCGGCTTTCAGTTCGGCGCGCTCGACCGCGTTCAGCGCGGCGATCTCGTCGTTCTCGGGCGTGAATTCCTTGGGCTTGCGACCACGGCGTCCCGGGACCTTGACGGATGGCAGGACGTAGCCGGACGTGTCGATCGCGGCCAGTGCCGCCGCGTCGGTCGTCTGGCTGACAGGCGCCGGGCTCGCGGTACGAACCTCAGCCTTGTCTTGGCCTTTGTCCGCCTTGGCGGACGCTCTGGTGGGTTTGGCAGCCACTTTGGTTTCGGGTTTCTTGGTTGGCACAGGCGCTTTCGAAGTCACAACGACTAACTTTACGATGGTTAAAGATAAAGTTTTTTGTTACCTTACATCACCCTGCAGGCACATTACTGTTGCCTCGCTAACTGAAACTCCAAGCCCCGATTGAAACGAAAAATGGTTTCAACAGTTGCAATAGTTAGCGTTTTATTATAGCACGCACCCCTATTTTTCCAAGTTGCACAAATAGCCACACCTGTGGCCGTCTGCCTTCCTTACCGGGGCGACATGTCTGCCGCCGCTTCGCGATCCAGGAGGTCCTGCTGGGCGGTAATTTCGCGATAGCGAGCACTTACCTGATCTGGGGTCAGCCCCGAGGAAAACAACTGGTTAAGTTCTTGTTTTAACGCGTCCTTCTTGATTTGGACCACAGCACTGCGCAGCCAGATGCGATCTGCCTCAACGTCCGACTCCGGCTCCGCCGCGATTTCCGCGATCAAACTGTCGTATTCTCCCGTCACTTCCTTTAACTGCTGGGACAGCGCCGCGAACGTGCCATACTCGCCGAGCGCCTGGGCCATGCCGACCAGGTGGCGCAGGCTGTCCGCTGCTTCCTGGCCGAAATAGTCGAAGGACTGTTGCGCGGCCTCGTCGAGCTGCAGGGCCAGGTGCGGATGCGAGACCAGGATGCGCAGCATCTGCAGTTCCAATCCCACCGGCTTGGGCCGGCCCTGGCGCGGCGGAGCACGGCGCACGACGGATACCGGCTTAGACAGTTCGAAAAGCGATTCGATCTCCGCCGGCGTCGATTCCGTCAGGCTGGCCAGTCCGCGCACGATCTGCAGGCGCAGGGCGGACGGCGCCATCGCCTGCAGCATGGGCTTGGCCTCGAACTGGGCGTGGGCGCGGCCTTCCGGCGTGTCCAGGTCGTGCTCGGTGGTCACTTCGCGCAGCAGGAACTGGGACAGCGGCATCGCATCGTGGATTTCCTGCTCGAAGGCCTCGGCGCCGCGCTCGCGCACGAAGCTGTCCGGGTCGTGTTCCTGCGGCAGGAACAGGAATTTGATGGTCTTGTTGTCGCTCACCTGCGGCAGGCAGGCTTCCAGTGCGCGGCGGGCGGCGCGACGGCCGGCCTTATCGCCGTCGAAGCTGAAGATGACGTTGTCGGTCTGGCGCAGCAGCTTTTGCACGTGGGTGCTGGTGCAGGCGGTGCCGAGCGTGGCCACGGCTTGCGGGAAGCCGAGTTGGGCCAGGGCGACCACGTCCATATAGCCTTCCGTCACCAGCACGTAGCCGGCGTCGCGGATCGCTTGGCGCGCCTCGAACAGGCCGTACAGTTCCAGGCCCTTCTGGAACAGCGGGGTTTCCGGCGAGTTCAGGTATTTCGGTTCACCGCCGTCGAGCACGCGGCCGCCGAAGCCGATCACCTGCCCTTTCGTATTGCGGATCGGGAACATCACCCGTTCGCGGAAGCGGTCGTAGCGTTTCTTGTTGTTGCCGTCCTCGTCGACCTTGTCGATCACCAAGCCGGATTCGACCAGGGCCAGGGCATCGTAGTCGGGGAACACCGAACGCAGGTTGTCCCAGCCGCCGGGGGCGTAGCCCATGCCGAAGCGGGCGGCGATCTCGCCGGTCAGGCCACGGCTCTTCAGGTAGGCGATGGCGTTGGGCGCCTCGCGCAGCTGGGCGCGGTAATAGGCGCAGGCCTGGGCCAGGGCGTCGGTCATGGCCAGCGACTGGGCCTGCTGGGCGGCGCGCTGCTGGGGCGGGATCTTGTCGTCGTTGTCCGGGACCACCATGCCCACGCCCTGGGCCAGGTCCTTGACGGCGTCGACGAAGCCCATGCCCGAGTATTCGATCAGGAAGCCGATCGCGGTGCCGTGGGCGCCGCAGCCGAAGCAGTGGTAGAACTGCTTGGTCGGGCTGACCGTGAAGCTGGGGGACTTTTCGTTGTGGAACGGGCACAGGCCCATGTAGTTGGCCCCGCCCTTTTTCAGCTGGACGTAGCGGCCGACGATGTCGACGATGTCGACACGATTGAGCAAATCGGTGATGAAGGATTGCGGAATCACTAGGAGGTACTCAGTGTTTGTCTCAACTCAGACTATACCGCAGTGGTGACTGCAAATTGATTTATAACAAGGCAAAAGGCCTTGATGAGGTCGGATGTGGAGAATGCGCATCACGGCCATTTTAAAGCTGGTTGAACGCGTGGGCGGAATCCGCCTACCCTACGAAAGTCAGTCGCAGGCGTGGTCCGGTCCAGTGGACCGGACCACGCTCCGCCGACAGCGCGTTCGACTACATGCCGATCAGCCGCCGGAGAGGGCTTTCTTGACGAGTCCCGACACCACGGTCATGTCGGCACGGCCCGCCAGCTTCGGCTTCAGCACGCCCATCACCTTGCCCATGTCCTGCGGACCGGCGGCGCCGGTGGCGGCCACCGCAGCGGTCACCTCGGCGGCGATTTCCTCGTCCGACAGGCCGGCCGGCATGTAGGCCGACAGGATGGCCAGCTCGCCCTTTTCGATGTCGGCCAGGTCGGCGCGGCCGCCGGCTTCGAACTGGGTGATCGAATCCTTGCGCTGCTTGATCATCTTCTCGACGATGGCCAGGGTCTGGGCATCGTCCAGTTCGATCTGCTCGTCGACTTCCTTGCGCTTGATTTCGGCAAGGATCAGGCGGATGGTGGCCAGGCGTGCGCTTTCCTTGGCGCGCATCGCGGCTTTCATGTCCTCGGTGATTTGGGCTTTCAGGCTCATGGCGTCTCTGTCCGGTAGAGGTAATGGATAAGGGTGAAACCGCAGGTCTAAACGACAAAACCCGCCGCGGTAACAACCGGAGCGGGCTTGCGGACGCTCAGCGACTCGCCGGGACTATAAGTCGCCGGGGCAAGCCGTCAATGCAGTCTGATTAGTACAGCTTCTTCGGCAGCTGCTGGCTGCGGATACGCTTGTAGTGACGCTTCACTGCGGCGGCCAGCTTGCGCTTGCGCTCTGCAGTCGGCTTCTCGTAGAACTCGCGAGCGCGCAGTTCGGTCAGCAGACCGGTTTTTTCGATAGTGCGCTTGAAGCGACGCATAGCGACTTCGAACGGCTCGTTTTCTTTAAGGCGGATAGTGGTCATGTAAAAATGAAACCGTTGGATTTAGGAAGAACGAAAGTGTAGCATCATTTGCGGATCAGTGGAAGCTTTTAGCAAGGTGTTCCACAATTGCCACAGCTTACACACTCTGCCCGGCCACATAGCCGGACGCCCAGGCCCACTGGAAGTTATAACCGCCCAGCCAGCCGGTGACGTCGACCGTTTCGCCGATGAAGTACAGGCCCGGCACCTTATTCGCCATCATGGTCTGCTGGGACAGTTCGCGCGTATCCACGCCGCCCAGGGTCACCTCGGCCTTCTTGTAGCCTTCCGAGCCGGTCGGGACGATGGCCCAGCGGTTGATGGCGTCGCCCAGCTTGCGCAGTTTCGCGTCGGCCATGTCGGCCAGGCGGGCGTCCGGCGCGAAGCCGTTGGCGACGAGCAGGCCCTCGGCCAGGCGCGCCGGCAGCCACTGGGCCAGCACGTTGCCGAGCTGCTTCTTGACCGTGGTTTTCGATCCGATCAGTTCTTCCGCCACATCCATTTCCGGCAGCAGGTTCAGCACGATGGGCGTGCCCGGCTGCCAGTAGCTCGAGATCTGCAGGATGGCCGGGCCGGACAGGCCGCGGTGGGTGAACAGCAGGTCTTCACGGAAATGGCCGCCGCCCTTGCCCTTGCCGCCCTTCCCCTTGGCCTTGCCACCACCCGTGCTGACCTCGACTTCGAGCGCGATGCCGGCCAGCGGGGCGAACGCTTCCCAGCTGGGGCCGTCGAAGGTCAGCGGCACCAGGCCGGGACGCGGCTCGACGATCTGCAAGTCGAACTGCTTCGCGATCCGATAGCCGAGGTCGGTGGCGCCGATCTTCGGGATCGACAGGCCGCCGGTAGCCACCACCAGGCTGTCGCAGGCGATGTCGCCACCTTCAGCCGTCACCAGGAAGCCGGTCTCGGTTTTCTCGATGCCGCCGATCTTGCAGGGCATGCGCCAGCTGACGTCGCCCTGCTGGCATTCGGCGCGCAGCATCCCGATGATCTGTTCGGACGAGTCGTTGCAGAACAGCTGGCCCTTGTGCTTTTCGTGGTAGGCGATGCGGTGTTTCTTGACGAGGCCGAGGAAGTCCTGCGCCGTGTAGCGCGACAGGGCGCTGCGGCAGAAGTGCGGGTTCTCGGACAGGAAGTTGGCCGGGCCGGCGTTCACGTTGGTGAAATTGCAGCGGCCGCCGCCGGAAATGCGGATCTTTTCGGCGAGACGGGTGGCATGGTCGAGCAGCACCACGCGCTTGCCGCGCTGGGCTGCGACGGCGGCGCACATCATGCCGGCGGCGCCGGCGCCGATTACTGCTACATCGTAGTGTTTTGCCATGCTGGGGGTGCTTTTCGAATCGCCAAACCGGCCATTGTAAACGGTTGATGGGTTCGGTGAAAGCCGAGCTGCACATCGCTGGCCTTAGGGTGGGCGGCACTACCCGGATAGTGCAAGCAGCCTGGACTGTGAACGCCGCCCACCCTACGACATCAGGAACGCAACGCACGCGCCACGCGCACGCAATGCGCGACCTGGGCCGCGATCGGCC
>DAMCRY010000009.1:0-29502 GCA_032115075.1 Massilia sp. | reverse complement strand
AGCTGAACATCTGCTATCCGGTCGCCTGGGGGAAGGAAGGCATCGAAGCCTCGCTGGCCTCGCTGTGCGCGGAAGCGGTCGATGCGGTGAAATCCGGCCACAACATCCTGATCGTCTCGGACCGCAACATGTCCGCCGACCAGGTCGCGATTCCGGCGCTGCTCGCCACCTCGACCATCCACCAGCACCTGGTGGCCAGGGGCCTGCGCGCCTCCACCGGCCTGGTCGTCGAAACCGGCTCGGCCCGCGAGACCCACCACTTCGCCCTGCTGGCCGGCTACGGCGCGGAAGCCGTGCACCCGTACCTGGCGCTGGAGACCCTGGCGGACCTGGCGCACAACCTGCCGCAAGAGATGGACGCCGACAAGGCGATCGCCAACTACACCAAGGCGGTCGGCAAGGGCCTCATGAAGGTGATGTCGAAGATGGGCATCTCCACCTACATGTCCTACTGCGGCGCCCAGATCTTCGAGGCCGTGGGCCTGAACAAGTCGCTGGTCGACAAGTACTTCCGCGGCACCTCCTCGACGGTGGAGGGCATCGGCCTGTTCGAAGTGGCCGAGGAAGCGCTGCGCCTGCATTCGCTCGCCTTCGGCAACGATCCGGTCCTGGCCAATGCGCTCGACACCGGCGGCGAGTACGCCTTCCGCGTGCGCGGCGAAGACCACCTGTGGACCCCGGACGCGATCGCGAAGCTGCAGCACTCGACCCGCGCCAACAACTACAGCACCTATAAAGAATACGCGCAGATCATCAACGACCAGAGCCGCCGCCACCTGACGCTGCGCGGCCTGTTCGAGTTCAGGATCGATCCATCGAAGGCGATCCCGCTGGGAGAAGTCGAGCCGGCCAAGGAAATCGTCAAGCGCTTCGCCACCGGCGCGATGTCGCTCGGCTCGATCAGCACCGAAGCGCACGCGACGCTGGCGATCGCCATGAACCGCATCGGCGGCAAATCGAACACCGGCGAAGGCGGCGAGGACCCGCGCCGCTACATGGGCGAGTTCAAGGGCATCAAGATCGCCAAGGGCGAGACCCTGGCCTCGATCCTGGGTTCGGACCGCGTGGTGGCCGACATCCCGCTGGAAGAGGGCGATTCGCTGCGCTCGAAGATCAAGCAGGTGGCGTCGGGCCGCTTCGGCGTCTCCGCCGAGTACCTGGCGTCGGCCGACCAGATCCAGATCAAGATGGCGCAAGGCGCGAAGCCGGGCGAGGGCGGCCAGCTGCCGGGCCACAAGGTGACCGAGTACATCGCAAGCTTGCGCGTGTCGGTGCCCGGCGTGGGCCTGATCTCGCCGCCGCCGCACCACGACATCTATTCGATCGAAGACCTGGCGCAGCTGATCCACGACCTCAAGAACGTGAATCCGAACGCTTCGATCTCGGTGAAGCTGGTGTCGGAAGTCGGCATCGGCACGGTCGCCGCGGGCGTCTCCAAGGCCAAGGCCGACCACGTGGTGGTCGCCGGCCACGACGGCGGCACCGGCGCTTCGCCGCTGTCCTCGGTCAAGCACGCCGGCACCCCGTGGGAACTGGGCCTGGCCGAGACCCAGCAGACCCTGGTGCTGAACGGCCTGCGCAGCCGCATCCGCGTGCAGGCAGATGGCCAGATGCGCACCGGCCGCGACGTCGTGGTGGCCGCGATGCTGGGCGCCGACGAGATCGGCTTTGCGACGGCGCCGCTGGTGGTCGAAGGCTGCATCATGATGCGCAAGTGCCACCTGAATACCTGCCCGGTGGGCGTCGCGACCCAGGACCCGGTCCTGCGCGCCAAGTTCCAGGGCAAGCCCGAGCACGTGGTGAACTACTTCTTCTTCGTCGCCGAGGAAGCCCGCCAGATCATGGCCCAGCTGGGCATCCGCAGCTACGACGAACTGATCGGGCGAACGGACCTGCTCGACAAGGCCAAGGCCATCGGCCACTGGAAGGCCCAGGGCCTGGACTTCTCGAACATCTTCTACCAGCCGAAGAGCGACTCGCCGCGCGCCCTGTTCCATACCGATGGCCAGGACCATGGCCTCGACCGCGCCCTGGACCACAAGCTGATCGCCCAGGCCAAGGCCGCGCTGGAGAAGGGCGAACGGGTCTCCTTCATCTCGCCGGTGAAGAACGTGCACCGCACCGTGGGCACCATGCTGTCGGGCGAAGTGGCCAAGCGCTACGGCCATGCCGGCCTGCCGGACGACACCATCCACATCCAGCTGCAGGGTACGGCGGGCCAGTCGGCCGCAGCCTTCCTGGCGGCCGGCATCACCATCGACCTGGTGGGCGAGGGCAACGACTACGTCGGCAAGGGCCTGTCGGGCGGCCGCATCATCGTGCGTCCGAACACCGAGTTCCGCGGCTGGGCGGTGGACAACATCATCGTCGGGAACACCGTGCTGTACGGCGCGATTTCCGGTGAAGCCTTCTTCAACGGCGTGGCCGGCGAACGCTTCGCCGTGCGTAACTCGGGCGCCGTCGCGGTGGTCGAGGGCTGCGGCGACCACGGTTGCGAATACATGACCGGCGGGACGGTGGTGGTGCTGGGCGAGACCGGCCGCAACTTCGCGGCAGGCATGTCGGGCGGCGTGGCCTTCGTCTACGACCCGAACGGCGAATTCGCCGGCAAGTGCAACACGGCGATGGTCAACCTGGAGCCGGTGCTGCCGACCAAGCAGCAGCCCGACAAGGCCGGCTGGCACAGCCAGACCCGCGATGGCGAGCGCGAATCGGACGAGACCATCCTGCGCCGCCTGATCGAGCGCCACTTCAAGCACACGGGTTCGACCCGCGCGCGCAACCTGCTGGACGACTGGGCCAACAGCCGCGGCAAGTTCGTCAAGGTCTTCCCGACCGACTACAAGCGCGCGCTCGAGGAGATGCACAACTCGAGCATGGAAGAGGCGAACGACAAGATCGAACTGGCGGCATAAGGCGGCATTCAATACACCGATAACGCAAACCAGATCACGACACTCAGCACGTCGTTCCCGCGAAGGCGGGAACCCAATTTTGCAAGAGCTGACGATGCGCGGCGAAATTGGATCCCCGCCTGCGCGGGGTGACGCGGTAGTGGCAGGAATGACGGACGTGGCTGAGCTGCCACCCGACGACAAAAGGAAAACAACGTGGGCAAAATTACCGGCTTCATGGAATTCGCACGGCAGGAAGAGGATCACCTCGAGCCCGCCGATCGCGTCAAGAACTACAAGGAATTCGTGGTCACCCTCACCGATGGCCAGGCCAAGGTGCAGGGCGCGCGCTGCATGGATTGCGGCATCCCCTTCTGTAATACGGGCTGCCCGGTCAACAACATGATCCCGGACTGGAACGACCTGGTCTACCACGGCAACTACCGGGCCGCCGTCGAGAACCTCCACTCGACCAACAATTTTCCGGAATTCACCGGCCGCATCTGCCCGGCGCCGTGCGAGTCGGCCTGCACGCTCGGCATCAACAACGACCCGGTCGGCATCAAGTCGATCGAGCGCAAGATCGCCGACAGCGGCTGGGAACACGGCTGGATCGTGCCGCAGCCCCCTGCCACCAAAACCGGCAGGAAGGTCGCCGTGGTCGGCTCCGGCCCCGCCGGCCTGGCCGCGGCCCAGCAGCTGGCGCGCGTCGGCCATGACGTGACCGTGTTCGAGAAGAGCGACCGCATCGGCGGCCTGCTGCGCTACGGCATCCCCGACTTCAAGATGGAAAAGGACCTGATCGACCGCCGCGTGGAACA
Source organism: Massilia sp. (assembly GCA_032115075.1). GTDB lineage: Bacteria > Pseudomonadota > Gammaproteobacteria > Burkholderiales > Burkholderiaceae_D > Telluria. The sequence goes on along the minus strand of DAMCRY010000009.1, from coordinate 25,787 downwards.
GATGAAGGCGGAGGGCGTGACCTTCCGTACCAGCGTCCTGATCGGCAAGGATTTCCCGGCCACCGTGTCGAACATGGCGCGCGACACCATCTTCCCGGAAGACCTGGAAAAAGAGTTCGACGCCGTGGTCCTGGCCGGCGGCGCCGAGCAGCCGCGCGACCTGCCGGTACCGGGCCGCGAACTCAAGGGCGTGCATTTCGCGATGGACTTCCTGCCGCAGCAGAACCGGGTCAACGCCGGCGACAAGCTGAAGGACCAGATCAAGGCGACCGGCAAACACGTGGTCGTGATCGGCGGCGGCGACACCGGTTCGGACTGCGTCGGCACCTCGAACCGCCACGGCGCCGCCTCGGTCACCCAGTTCGAGCTGATGCCGATGCCGCCGGAACAGGAAAACAAGCCGCTGGTCTGGCCTTACTGGCCGACCCGCCTACGTACCTCGTCCTCGCACGAGGAAGGTTGCCAGCGCGACTGGGCGGTGGCGACCAAGCGCCTGGAAGGCAAGGGCGGCAGGGTCGAGAAACTGGTCGCCTGCCGCGTCGAGTGGAAAGACGGCAAGATGGTCGAGGTGCCGGATTCCGAATTCGAGATGAAGGCCGACCTGGTGTTCCTGGCGATGGGGTTTGTTTCGCCGGTGCAGAACGTGCTGGACGCCTTTGGCGTGCAGAAGGATGCGCGCGGCAATGCGCGCGCCACGACCGATGGCGAGAAGTCGTACCAGACCTCGCAGCCGAAGGTGTTCGCGGCCGGCGACATGCGCCGTGGCCAGTCGCTGGTCGTGTGGGCGATCCGCGAAGGCCGCCAGTGCGCGCGCGCGGTCGATGAATTCCTGATGGGCAGCTCGGTACTGCCGCGCTAAAAGCACGGCAGGCAGGAATGCAAGGCGGCTTCGGCCGCCTTTTTTTCGTCCGGCAAATAGGTTGTGGGCACGGTCCAACACCGGACCGGATTTCGCATTCACCGGCCCGCTTATGTGCGTGCGCGCACGACCGCTTGTCCAGCAATGTCCTTACGCTGACCGTATTGCAGCGCATCAGATACCTTGTCTCAAGGTGGTGCACCGGCATGGTCCAAAAGTGGTTGCCTAAATGCACTTGTTGATAGAATTCAACGAACTGCAATATTGCAAGACATACATATCTCTTCAAAAACAACCACTTACAGACGAAAATATCTGACTCTCTGGTTATTTGTGTTGTAATTGTGCGTCGAACAGGGGTGCCAAAATGGGGCAGCTCAAGCGAGGGTTAAGCTTTCTGCACTACAATAACGGATTACCTAAATACCAAACACGCTGTGTCGAACCTAGTCGAAATCCGCGATCTGCACTTTGCGTACGGAGAGCGTTCCATCCTGTCGAACCTCCGCATGGACTTTCCACGCGGTAAGCTCGTGGCCGTCATGGGCGGTTCGGGCTGTGGCAAGACCACGGTGCTGCGCCTGATCGGCGGCCAGATCCGCCCGCAGCGCGGCGAGGTGCGCGTCAACGGCGAGGCCGTGCACAAGCTGAATACCGAAGGGCTGTACCGCCTGCGCCGCCGCATGGGCATGCTGTTCCAGTTCGGCGCCCTGTTCACCGACCTGTCGATCTTCGACAACGTCGCCTTTCCGCTGCGCGAGCACACCGACCTGCCGGAAGAGCTGATCCGCGACCTGGTGCTCATGAAACTCAATGCCGTGGGACTGCGCAATGCGCACCGCCTGAAGCCGGGCGAGATTTCCGGCGGCATGGCGCGCCGCGTGGCAGTGGCGCGTGCGATCGCCCTCGATCCCGAACTCATCATGTACGACGAGCCCTTCGCCGGCCTCGATCCGATCTCGATGGGCGTGACCGCCAACCTGATCCGCAACTTGAACGACGCGCTCGGCTCGACCTCGATCCTGGTCTCGCACGACGTCAACGAAACCTTTGCCATCGCCGACTACGTTTATTTCATGTCCGCCGGCAAGATCGTGGCCGAAGGTACGCCGGCCGAGCTGCGCGTGTCGCAGGACCCCTACGTGAAACAGTTCGTCAATGCCGAGCCGGACGGCCCGGTGCCCTTCCACTATCCGGGCAAGTCGCTCAGCGACGACCTGGGCCTGGGAGCCAAGCGATGATGCGCGCACTGGAGGCAGTCGGCCGCTGGGTGCGCGAAGGCGTCGAAAGCCTGGGTTTCGCGACCCGCGCCTTCTTCAACCTGCTGCGCTTTTCTCCCGGCGCATTCCGCCGCCCGACCCTGATCAGCGAGCAGATCCACTTCATCGGCAATTATTCGCTGGTGATCACGATCGTCTCGGGCCTGTTCGTCGGCCTGGTGCTGGGCCTGCAGTTCTACGTCAACCTGATCCAGTTCGGCGCCGAGGAAAAGCTGGGCCCGCTGACCGCCCTGTCGCTGGTGCGGGAACTCGGTCCGGTGGTGACGGCGCTGCTGTTCGCGGGCCGCGCCGGCACCTCGCTGACGGCCGAGATCGGCCTGATGAAGGCGGGCGAGCAATTGACTGCGATGGAAATGATGGCGGTGAACCCGGTCCAGCGCGTGCTGGCGCCGCGTTTCTGGGGCGGCGTGATCGCGATGCCGGTGCTGGCGGCCGTGTTCTCGGCGGTCGGCATCATGGGCAGCTACCTGGTCGGCGTCAAGCTGCTGGGCCTGGACGAAGGCGCCTTCTGGTCGCAGATGCAGGCCGGCGTCGACGTCGAGCGTGACGTGCTCAGCAGTGTGATCAAGAGCTTCGTGTTCGGCATCGCCGTGACCTTCACCGCCCTGTTCCAGGGATATCACGTCAAGCCGACCCCGGCGGACGTGGCGCGCGCCACCACGCGCACCGTCGTCATCGCTTCGCTGCTGGTCCTGGGGCTGGACTTCGTCATGACCGCCCTGATGTTCGGACAGTAAGCGCTTCGGGGCAAAAGATTCGCACCAAAAAATTTAATTCGTAGTCATCTGCACAATCAATGTTTCGTTTGGCCGCGCACAGACGGCCTGAATACTGGGAAATACTATGCACCGTAAAATCATCGATGTCTGGGTCGGCCTGTTCGTCCTGCTGGGCGCCGCAGCCCTGTTGTTCCTGGCGCTGCAAGCCGGGAACATGAGCTCGCTGTCGTTCACCAAGACTTATGCCGTGACCGGCAAATTCGACAACATCGGCGGCCTGAAACCGCAGTCGCCGGTGAAGAGCGCCGGCGTGGTGGTCGGCCGGGTCGGCGAGATCACCTTCGATGACAAGACCTTCCAGGCGCAGGTGCGCCTCGACCTGGACCAGAATTATCAGTTCCCGAAAGACAGTTCGCTGAAGATCCTGACCGCCGGCCTGCTGGGCGAGCAGTACATCGGCATCGAACCGGGCGGCGACACCAAGAACCTGGTGGACGGCGACCGCATCATCCGTACCCAGTCGGCCACGGTGCTCGAGGACCTGATCAATCAATTCATCTATAGCAAGGCCGCTGAAGGAAAGGAAGGTAGTGAATGAAACACATGCCAGTCTCCCCCGGCCCCCTGCGCGCACTCGCGGCCGCTGCCGCCCTTGCGCTGCTGACCGGCTGCGCCACGACGCAGAACCCGCAAGACCCGCTCGAGGGCTATAACCGCGCCGTGTTCCGCTTCAACGATGCGGTCGACCGCACCGTGCTGAAGCCGACCGCGACCGCCTACAAGAACGTGACGCCGAGCTTCGTGCAAACGGGCGTCAACAATTTCTTCGGCAACCTGTCTGATGCCTGGAGCGCAGTCAACAACCTGCTGCAAGGCAAGGGCCAGGCCGGCATGGGCGACGTCACCCGCGTCGCCGTAAACTCGACCTTCGGCATCTTCGGCCTGCTCGACATCGCTTCGGAAGCCGGCATCCCGAAACACAACGAGGATTTCGGCCAGACACTGGGCGTGTGGGGCGTGCCGAGCGGCCCCTTCTTGATGTTGCCGGTATTGGGCCCATCTACGGTGCGTGACACCGCAGCATTGCCGGCCGATATCGGTGGCGACATCTGGAAGTACAAGCAGCCGGAAAACTGGCGCAACATCGGCGCCGCCATCCGCGTGGTCGACAAGCGCGCCACCCTGCTGGACGCGGGCAACCTGCTGGAAGAAGCCGCACTCGACCGTTACGAGTTCATCCGCGACGGCTACATGCAGCGCCGCCAGAGCCAGGTGTACGACGGCAATGTGCCGCGCCAGGCCGACGAGGACGCCGACGAGGCGACCAGCAATGCGGAACCGGCGGCCGATCCGGCAGGCAAAGCGGCGGCCGAGCCTGCTGCAGCGGCGGACAAGAAGCCGACGAACTGATTGGTCGGTCCCGTTCGCTTAACAAGTCGTTACACAACGGTGTCATCCGCCAGCCTCAAGAAGAGTTAACAGGGCATGCCCCGCCGGCCGTACGGCCCGGCGCGGCACCCTTCCAATAAGTAATAAGGAACCCGACACATGAAACCCATCATCCAACTGATCGCCGCCGCGACCGCGACCGTCGCCATCGCCACCAGCGCCATCGCCGCCGAAGCACCGGACGCGCTGGTCAAGCGCATCAGCGCCGACGTCATCGAGACCGTCAAGGCCGACAAGGACATCCAGGCCGGCAACCGCAACAAGATCATGGACCTGGTGAACTCCAAGATCCTGCCGCACGTCGATACCGAGAAGATGACCCAGCAGGCGGCCGGCCGCTTCTGGCGCCAGGCTACCCCGGAACAGCAGAAACAGCTGACCAAGGAATTCACGACCCTGCTGGTCTACACCTACTCGGGCGCGCTGTCGACCATCAAGAACGAAACCGTCGAGTTCAAGCCCTTCCGTGCCGAAGCCGGCGCCAGCGACGTCGAAGTGCGTTCGCAGGTGAACGTCGCCCGCGGCGAGCCGATCACCCTGAACTACCGCCTGGCCAACGGCCCGCAGGGCTGGAAGATCTACGACATCAACGTGCTGGGCGCGTGGCTGGTCGAGACCTACAAGAGCACCTTCGCCAGCCAGATCAACAAGGGCGGCATCGACGGCCTGATCAAGAGCCTGGCCGACCGCAACCAGCAGCTGGCTTCCAAGCCGCTGAAGGCGCCGAAGTAATGGCCGAAGCCAATCCGATGCTCTCGCTCGACGCCCTCACCTTCCAGAGCGCCCGCGGCGCCCTGGAGCAGGGCGCCGCGGCGATCGCCGCCGGCGAGACCGTGTTCGACCTGGGCGGCGTCAGCGCCGCCGACTCGTCGGGCGTGGCGGTGCTGCTGGCATGGCAGCGCCGCGCGCGCGCGGCGAACCAGCGCCTCACCTTCATCAACGTTCCGGAGAACGTGCAGAAGCTGGCTGCGCTGTATGGCGTGGATCAGCTCCTTCCGCAGTCGTAACGCTGCTTTTCGTAGGGTGGCCGGCTTTGCCGACCGCGCGTTCAGCTTCCCCCGCCCACCCTGCAACCCCGCCCCGCAGCAAAATTCCCCGCCGGCCTCTTGTATTTGCGATTTCCCCTATAATGGGCCGTTTCCCCCGCACGGTCCAGGCGCGCCCGCGCCGCTCTCCGAACAAGAATGACAGCGATCCAGATTAACAGCGTCGAGAAAAGCTACAAGGGCTTCAAGGCCCTGAAGGGCGTCTCGATGAACATCGAGGAAGGCGAGTTCTTCGGCCTCCTCGGCCCCAACGGCGCCGGCAAGACCACCCTGATTTCCACCGTGGCCGGCCTGATCCGCCCGGACGTGGGCAGCGTCAAGATCCATGGCCACGACGTCGTCACCGACTTCCGCGAAGCGCGCAAGCGCCTGGGGGTGGTGCCGCAGGAACTGGTGTTCGATCCCTTCTTCACGGTGCGCGAGACGCTGCGCCTGCAGTCCGGCTACTTCGGCATCAAGAACAACGACGCCTGGATCGACGAGGTGATGCACAACCTGGACCTCACCAACAAGGCCGACGTGAACATGCGCGCCCTGTCCGGCGGCATGAAGCGCCGCGTGCTGGTGGCCCAGGCGCTGGTGCACAAGCCGCCCGTGATCGTGCTGGACGAGCCGACCGCCGGTGTCGACGTCGAGCTGCGCCAGACGCTGTGGAAGTTCATCTCGCGCCTGAACCGCGAAGGCCACACGGTGGTGCTGACCACCCACTACCTGGAAGAGGCGCAGGCCATGTGCCAGCGCGTCGCGATGCTGAAACTCGGCGAAGTGGTGGCGCTGGACACCATGTCGGCGCTGCTGCGCCGCGTGTCCGGCTCGCAGCTGGTGGTGCGCCTGAAGAGCGGCGCGCTGCCCGACGGCCTGCGTTCGCTGGTGTCGCACGACGAGCATGCCAACGGCGACAAGTACACCCTGCGTGTCAACGACGTCAACGAAGTCGAGCCGATCCTGGCCAGCCTGCGCGCCAACGGCGCCGTGATCGACGAGATGCAGCTCGAGCAGGCCGACCTCGAGGACATTTTCCTGCAGGTGGTGGGGGATAAACAAGCCGGAGGCCCGCAATGAATCTGTTTTCCGTGGGTTTCCGCACCCTGTTCTATAAAGAGTCGCTGCGCTTCTGGAAGGTGGCGACCCAGACCATCGCCGCTCCGGTCGTCACGGCCATGCTCTACCTGCTGATCTTCGGCCACGTGCTGGACGGCCGCGTCGAGATGCTGGACGGCGTCAGCTACACCGCCTTCCTGATTCCCGGCCTGGTGATGATGAGCGTGCTGCAAAACGCCTTCGCCAACTCGTCGTCCTCGCTGATCCAGTCCAAGATCACCGGCAACCTGGTGTTCATCCTGCTGCCGCCGCTGTCGCATGCCGAGATCCTGTCGGCATACGTGCTGGCCTCGGTGCTGCGCGGGATCGTGGTCGGCTTCGGCGTGTTCGTGATCACTGCCTGGTTCGCGCACCTGAGCTTCGTCGCGCCGCTGTGGATCGTCGTGTTCGCCTTCCTGGGCGCGGCCATCCTCGGCACCATGGGCGTCATCGCCGGCATCTGGGCCGAGAAGTTCGACCAGCTGGCGGCGTTCCAGAATTTCCTGATCATGCCCGCCACCTTCCTGGCCGGCGTGTTCTATTCCATCCAAAAACTGCCGCCATTCTGGCTCGCAGTCTCGCATTTCAACCCGTTCTTTTATATGATTGACGGGTTCCGCTATGGATTCTTCGGCCAGTCCGACGTCTCGCCCTGGACCAGCCTGGCCATCGTGTCGGTGTTCTTCGCGGTGCTGGCGGCCATTGCGGTCAACCTGCTCAAGCGCGGCTACAACCTCCGCCACTAAGCGTCACTAAGCGTCATTATTATTTTCACCGAATTCCTGGAGTTACCGTGGCGACCACACCCGAACTGATCCACAGCTACATCAGCAATGGCCTCGACTGCACCGACCTGCAAGTGGAAGGCGACGGCCAGCACTTCACGGCCGTCATCGTGTCGTCCGCCTTCGCCGGCAAGCGCCCGATCCAGCGCCACCAGATGGTGTACGCCGTGCTCGGCGACCGCATGCGCGAGGAAATCCACGCGCTGTCGATGAAAACCCTCACCCCTGAAGAGTATCAAGGCTAAGCATGGACAAGCTCCAGATCGTCGGCGGCAAGCGCCTGAATGGCGAGATTTCCGTTTCGGGCGCGAAGAACGCGGCCCTCCCCATCCTGTGCGCGGGCCTGCTCACCGCCGGCGACGTCGAACTGTCGAACGTGCCTCGCCTGCATGACGTGCGCACCATGCTCAAGCTGCTCGCGCAGACCGGGCTGAAGGTCACCCAGGACGACGAGCGCGTCACCCTGAACGGCGCCAGCATCACCTCGCTGGAAGCCCCGTACGAGCTGGTGAAGACCATGCGCGCCTCGATCCTGGTGCTCGGTCCGCTGCTGGCCCGCTTTGGCGAAGCCAAGGTGTCGCTGCCGGGCGGCTGCGCGATCGGTTCGCGTCCCGTGGACCAGCACATCAAGGGCCTGCGCCAGATGGGCGCCGAGATCACGATCGAGGGCGGCTACATCCACGCCAGGTGCGCCAAGCTGAAAGGCGCGCGCATCCTCACCGACATGATCACCGTGACCGGCACCGAGAACCTCCTGATGGCCGCCACCCTGGCCGAAGGCGAGACCGTGCTGGAAAACGCCGCGCGCGAGCCGGAAGTCACCGACCTGGCCAACCTCCTGGTGTCCATGGGCGCGAAGATCGAGGGCATCGGCACCGACCGCCTGGTGATCCAGGGCGTGGACAGCCTGCACGGCGCCAGGCACGCCGTGATCTCGGACCGCATCGAAGCGGCCACTTTCCTGTGCGCGGTGGCGGCCACCGGCGGCGACATCCTGCTGCGCAACACCCGCACCGACATCTTCGACGTGGCGCTCGACAAGCTGCGCGAGATGGGCGTGCAGCTCGACGTGGGCCTCGATACCATCCGCGCGCGCATGGACGGCCGCCCGACGCCGGTATCGTTCCGCACCACCGAGTACCCGGGCTTCCCGACCGACATGCAGGCCCAGTTCATGGCCGTGAACATCCTGGCCGACGGCCCGAGCAAGGTGACCGAGACGATCTTCGAGAACCGCTTCATGCACGTGCAGGAGATGAACCGCCTCGGCGCCCACATCTCCACCGAGGGCAATACCGCCTTCATCAAGGGCGTCGAGCGCCTGGTCGGCGCGCCGGTGATGGCGACCGACCTGCGCGCCTCGGCCTCGCTGGTGATCGCCGGCATGGCGGCGGAAGGCACCACCATCGTGGACCGCATCTACCACCTCGACCGCGGCTACGACCGCATGGAAGTGAAGCTGTCGGCCGTCGGCGCCGACATCGTCCGCATCAAGTAAGAAAGTTCAACGAGCATGACAAGCAAATCCGGAGAACCGGGCCTGATCCTGGCGCTCTCCAAGGGCCGCATCTTCGAAGACACCCTGCCGCTGCTGGAAGCGGCGGGGATCACCGTCCTTGAAAACCCGGAGACCTCGCGCAAGCTGATCCTGCCGACCAACGACCCGGGCGTGCGCGTGCTGATCGTGCGCGCCAGCGACGTGCCGACCTATGTCCAGCACGGCGCCGCCGATTTCGGCGTGGCCGGCAAGGACGTGCTGCTCGAGCACGGCGGCGAAGGCCTGTACCAGCCGATCGACCTGCGCATCGCCTCCTGCCGCATGTCGGTGGCGGTGAACGCCGGCTTCGACTACGAGAGCGCGGTGCGCCAGGGCGCGCGCCTGCGCGTGGCGACCAAGTTCGTCAACACCGCGCGCGAGCACTTCGCCAGCAAGGGCGTGCACGTCGACCTGATCAAGCTGTACGGCTCGATGGAGCTGGCGCCGCTGGTCGGCCTGTCCGACGCCATCGTCGACGTGGTCTCCACCGGCGGCACGCTGCGCGCCAACAACCTGGTCGAAGTCGAAAAGATCATGGACATCTCCTCGCGCCTGGTGGTCAACCAGGCCGCGCTCAAGCTCAAGCGCGAGCGCCTGCAACCCATCCTCGATGCCTTCGAAAAGGCATCCCAAGCAAAAGGTTAAGCATCATGGCAGTACGGATCCGCAAGCTCGACTCCACCGCACCCGACTTCAAGCAGACGCTGTCCGCGCTGCTGGCTTTCGAAGCCGACACCGACGACGCCATCGAGGCCAGCGTCGCGAAGATCCTGGCGGACGTGAAGCATCGCGGTGACGCTGCCGTGCTGGAGTACACCAACCGTTTTGATCGCATCCCGAACGGCGGCGCCGCGTCGATGGCGGCCTTCGACATCGGGCAGGCGGAGCTGGACGAGGCCCTGGCGTCGCTGCCGGAGGCGCAACGCGCGGCCCTGCGCACCGCCGCGGAACGCATCCGCGTGTTCCACGAGCGCCAGAAGCAGGAACTGAACGGGTTCACGTTCACCGAGCCCGACGGCACCGTGCTGGGCCAGCGCGTGACCCCGCTCGACCGTGTCGGCATCTACGTCCCGGGCGGCAAGGCCGCCTATCCGTCGTCGGTCCTGATGAATGCGATTCCGGCCCAGGTGGCGGGCGTGCAGGAAATCGTGATGGTGGTGCCGACCCCGGACGGCGTGAAGAACAGCATGGTGCTGGCGGCCGCCGCGATCGCCGGGGTGACCCGCGTGATCACCATCGGCGGCGCCCAGGCCGTCGGCGCGCTGGCCTACGGCACCGAGACGATTCCGGCCGTGGACAAGATCGTCGGCCCCGGCAACGCCTATGTCGCCGCCGCCAAGCGCCGCGTGTTCGGCGTGGTCGGCATCGACATGATCGCCGGCCCGTCGGAAATCCTGGTGCTGTGCGACGGCACCACCGACCCCGACTGGGTCGCGATGGACCTGTTCTCGCAGGCCGAGCACGACGAGCTGGCCCAGGCCATCCTGCTGTGCCCGGACGCGGACTACATCGCGCGCGTAGAACAAAGCATCCACAAGCTGCTGCCGACCATGCCGCGCTCTGCAACCATCACGACCTCGCTGACCGACCGCGGCGCCCTGGTCAAGGTGCGCGACATGGAAGAAGCTTGCGAGATCGCCAATGCCATCGCCGCCGAACACCTCGAAATCTCGGCCGAAGAGCCGTTGAAATGGGCTGACCAGATCCGCCATGCCGGCGCGATGTTCCTGGGCCGCTTCTCGTCCGAATCGCTGGGCGACTACTGCTGCGGCCCGAACCACGTGCTGCCGACCTCGCGCACCGCGCGCTTCTCGTCGCCGCTGGGCGTGTACGACTTCCAGAAGCGCTCTTCCGTCATCCAGGTGAGCGAGGGGGGCGCTCAGACGCTGGGCAAGGTCGCGGCCGAGCTGGCCTACGGCGAAGGCCTGCAGGCGCACGCCCGCAGTGCAGAGCTGCGCCTGAAGCAATCATGAGCGCCTGGGTCGACCAGGTCTTCTGCGAGGATGCGCTGGCCGGCCTGGCGCGCATCCCGGACGGATCCATCGACCTGATCCTGACCGACCCGCCCTACAACCTCGGCAAGGACTACGGCAACGCTTCCGACCAGCAGAGCGTCGAGGACTATCTCGCCTGGACCGAGGAGTGGATCGACGCCGCGCTGCCCAAGCTGAAACCCAACGGCAGCCTGTACATCTTCCTGACCTGGCGCTACGCGCCGGAGATCTTCGTGATGCTGAAACGGCGCATGACGATGATGAACGAGATCATCTGGGACCGCCGCGTGCCCTCGATGGGCGGCAGCGTGCGCAGCTTCAGCTCCGTGCACGACACCATCGGCTTTTTCGTGAACCGCAAGGATTACTACTTCGACCTCGACGCCGTGCGCATTCCCTACGACGCCGAGACGAAGAAGGCGCGCTCGCGTTCGATCTTCGTGGGCGCCAAGTGGCTGGAAGTCGGCTACAACCCGAAGGACGTGTGGAGCGTGTCGCGCCTGCACCGCGAGCATCCGGAACGCGCCGACCATCCGACCCAGAAGCCGCTCGAGATCATCGCGCGCATGGTCAAGGCCTCCTGCCCGGCGGGCGGCATCGTGCTCGACCCCTTCATGGGCAGCGGCACCACGGCCATCGCGGCGCGCCAGAGCGGCCGCCATTTCACCGGCTTCGAACTGAACCCCGCCTATTGCGACATCATCCGGGAGCGCCTGGCCGCGCCCGAGGTGCCGGTCGCCGGAAGCAAGGCGGGAGCAAAGAAACGCAAGAGCGCCGCCAGGAGCGCGCCCCTGAAGGAGGAAACCGCATGACATCGAGCCTGACCGCGATCGACAAGCTGATCGAGAACACCATTCGCGCGGACGTCCGCGGCATCGCCAGCTACCACGTGCCCGATGCGAGCGGCTACATCAAGCTCGACGCGATGGAGAATCCCTACGAACTGCCGGACGCGCTGCGTGCCGAGCTGGGCCAGCGCCTGGCCGACGCCGCGCTGAATCGCTACCCGGTGCCGTCCTATGCCACGCTGAAGGCCAAGATCTGCGCCGGCCTGGGCGTACCGGGCGGCTACGACGTCCTGCTCGGCAACGGCTCGGACGAGCTCATCTCGATCATGGCCACCGCCGTGGCGCGCCAGGACAGGAAGGCCGTCATCATGGCGCCGACCCCGGCCTTCGTGATGTTCTCGCGCTCGGCCCAGTTCGCGGGCGCCGACTTCGTCGGCGTGCCGGTGCAGGCCGACTTCTCGCTCGACCTGCCGGCCATGCTGGCCGCCATCGAACGGCATCGGCCGTCGCTGGTGTTCCTGGCCTACCCGAACAACCCGACCGGCAACCTGTTCGACGCCGGCGACATGGCCGAGATCATCCGCGCGCTGGGCGAGACCGGCATCGCCGTGGTCGACGAGGCGTATCAACCGTTCGCGAAGAAGAGCTTCATGGGCCGCCTGCCGGAGTTCCCGAACCTGGTCGTGATGCGCACCCTGTCCAAGCTGGGCCTGGCCGGCATCCGCCTCGGCTACCTGTCCGGCGACCCGAAACTGCTGGAGCAGTTCGAGAAGGTGCGTCCGCCCTACAACGTCAACGTGCTGACCCAGGTGGCGGCCGAGTTCGCGCTCGACCACCTCGACGTGCTCGACCGCCAGGCCGAGATGCTGAACGCCGAGCGCACCCGCCTGGCCGCCGAACTGGCGGCGCTGCCGGGAGTCGAAGTGTTTCCATCGGCCGCGAATTTCATTTCGCTGCGCGTGCCGGATGCCGACAAGGTCTGTTCCGAACTTCGCGCCGGAAAGGTGCTGATTAAGAATTTGGGTAAAATGGACAAGATGCTGGCCAACTGCATCCGCGTCACGGTCAGCACACCTGAAGAAAACACCGCATTCCTGAATGCCCTGAAAGCATCCCTATAGCCCTTACGAGCGCCGCTCTCCCGTCAAGGAGAGCCGCAGACGAGCCCCCGCAATGACCCGCACCGCCGAAATCACGCGCAACACCAACGAGACGCAGATCCGCGTCGCGATCAACCTCGACGGCACCGGCCGCCAGAAACTGAACACCGGCGTCCCCTTCCTCGACCACATGCTCGACCAGATCGCGCGCCACGGCATGATCGACCTCGAAGTCGAAGCCGTCGGCGACCTGCACATCGATGCCCACCATACCGTCGAGGACACCGGCATCACCCTCGGCATGGCGGTGGCCAAGGCCGTGGGCGACAAGAAGGGCATGGTGCGCTACGGCCACTCCTACGTGCCGCTGGACGAGGCGCTGTCGCGCGTCGTCATCGATTTCTCCGGCCGTCCGGGCCTGGAAATGCACATTCCCTGGACGCGCGCCATGATCGGCACCTACGACGTGGACCTCACCGGCGAATTCTTCCGCGGCTTCGTGAACCACGCCGGCGTGACCCTGCACATCGACAACCTGCGCGGCGTGAACGCGCACCATCAGTGCGAAACCGTGTTCAAGGCCTTCGGCCGCGCGCTGCGCATGGCGACCGCGCTGGACGAGCGCGCCGCCGGCATCATTCCTTCGACCAAAGGCAGCCTGTAAGCGGCGGTAAACTGAGATCATGACGAACAAGATTGTGGTGGTCGATGGCCTGGGTAACTTGCGTTCGGTGGCGCAGGCGCTGCGCGCCGCGGCGCCCGAAGCCGACATCCTGGTGTCCAACAACGCTGCCGACATCGATGCTGCCGACCGCATCGTGCTGCCGGGGCAGGGCGCGATGCGCGACTGCATGCGCAGCCTGCGCGAATCCGGCCTGGAAGAAGCCCTGCTGCGCGCCGTGAAGACCCGTCCGGTGATGGGCGTGTGCGTGGGCGAGCAGATGCTGTTCGACGAGAGCGAAGAGAACGAAGGCACGCCGGGCCTGGGCCTGCTGCCGGGCAAGGTGGTGCGCTTCCAGCTGGACGGCAAGCTGCAGGCCGACGGCTCGCGCTTCAAGGTCCCGCAGATGGGCTGGAACCGCGTGCGCCAGACCCGTGCCCACCCGCTGTGGGAAGGCGTCGAGGACGGCAGCTACTTCTACTTCGTGCACAGCTACTACGCCGCGCCCGAACAGGCCAGCGACACGATCGGCGAAGCCGACTACGGCGGCCCGTACACCTGCGCCGTCGCGCGCGACAACCTGGTCGCCACCCAGTTCCACCCCGAGAAGAGCGCAGCCGCCGGCCTGCGCCTGTATCGCAATTTCATCAACTGGAAGCCGTGAGCTTTCACGTTCATTCCTCGTCAACCAACCGACAACGACCATGCTGCTGATCCCCGCCATCGACCTCAAAGACGGTCACTGCGTCCGCCTGAAACAGGGTGACATGGACCTCGCCACCGTATTCTCCGAAGACCCCGCCGAAATGGCGCTGCACTGGCTGAAGAAGGGCGCGCGCCGCCTGCACCTGGTCGACCTGAACGGCGCCTTCGCCGGCAAGCCGAAGAACGAGGCCGCGATCAAGTCGATCCTGAAAACCGTGCAGGACTACGCCGAAGAGATGGGCATCGAGGAGATCCCGGTCCAGCTGGGCGGCGGCATCCGCGACCTCGACACCATCGAGCGCTACCTGGACGACGGCATCACCTACATCATCGTCGGCACAGCCGCGGTGAAGAACCCGGGCTTCCTGCACGACGCCTGCGGCGCCTTCCCGGGCTCGATCATCGTCGGCCTGGACGCCAAGGACGGCAAGGTCGCCACCGACGGCTGGAGCAAGATGTCGGGCCACGAGGTCATCGACCTGGCCAAGAAGTTCGAAGGCTACGGCGTCGAGTCGATCGTCTACACCGACATCGGCCGCGACGGCATGATGGGCGGCGTGAACATCGAAGCCACCGTCAAGCTGGCCCAGGCCGTGAAGATCCCGATCATCGCCTCCGGCGGCGTGCACAACCTGGCCGACGTGGAGGCGCTGTGCGCGGTGCAGGACGAAGGCATCGAAGGCGTGATCTGCGGCCGTTCGATCTACGAAGGCACGCTGGACCTGGCTTCGGCGCAGGAACGGGCCGATGAACTGACTGAAGGGGCGCAGGCGTAACAGCATTCATGGCCGCTATCTGTCGAGTCGTCATTCCCGCGCAGGCGGGAATCCAAGTCTGTTCGCATCTCGACTGCTCATGCAACATTGGGTTCCCGCCTGCGCGGGAACGACGGTCTCGAAGCTAACGACGGCTTCAGGCTAACGCTGGAATTTCTATGCTCGCAAAACGCATCATCCCCTGCCTCGACGTCACCGGCGGCCGCGTGGTCAAGGGCGTCAACTTCACCGAGCTGCGCGACGCCGGCGACCCGGTCGAGATCGCGCGCCGCTACGACGGCCAGGGCGCCGACGAGATCACCTTCCTCGACATCACCGCCTCGAGCGACGGCCGCGACCTGATCCTGCCGATCATTGAAGCGGTGGCCTCGACCGTGTTCATTCCACTGACCGTTGGCGGCGGCGTGCGCAAGGTCGAGGACGTGCGCCGGCTGCTCAATGCCGGCGCCGACAAGGTCAGCATGAACACCTCGGCCGTCACCAACCCGCAACTGGTGTTCGACGCCTCGCAGAAGCACGGCTCGCAGTGCATCGTGGTGGCGATCGACGCCAAGCAGGTCGCGCCGGGTAAATGGGAAGTCTTCACCCATGGCGGTCGCAACCCCACGGGCCTGGACGCCGTCGAGTGGGCGCGGAAAATGGAAAGCCTCGGCGCCGGCGAGCTGCTGCTCACGTCGATGGACCGCGACGGCACCAAGGTCGGCTTCGACCTGGGCCTGACCCGCGCCGTGTCCGACGCGGTCGGCATCCCCGTGATCGCCTCGGGCGGCGTCGGCGGCCTGCAAGACCTGGCCGACGGCATCCTGGAGGGCCATGCCGACGCGGTGCTGGCCGCCAGCATCTTCCACTACGGGCAGCACACGGTCGGCGAGGCCAAGCGCTTCATGCTTGACCGCGGCATCCCGATGCGCCTGGAGTGAAGGATCGACTGATGCCGACCAATGCAAAATGGCTGAACAAGGTGCGCTGGGACGAGAACGGCCTGGTGCCGGTGATCGCCCAGGAAGCGGCGACCGGCGACATATTGATGTTCGCCTGGATGAACCGCGAGGCGCTCGCGAAGACGGCGGAGCTGGGCGAAGCCGTCTACTGGAGCCGCTCGCGCAAGAAGCTGTGGCACAAGGGCGAGGAGTCCGGCCACACCCAGAAAGTGCTGGAAATGCGCCTCGACTGCGACGAAGACGTGGTGCTGCTCAAGATCGAGCAGAAGGGTGGCATCGCCTGCCACACCGGGCGCCATTCCTGCTTCTTCCAGAAATTCGACAGCAAGGGCGAGGACTGGCAGGCGGTGGACCCCGTGCTGCAGGATCCCGCCACCATCTACTCCTCGAACAAGACATCCCATGAGTGACATCCTGGCCCGCGTTGCGGCCGTGATCGAGTCGCGCAAGCCGGAACACGGCGGCGACCCTGCAACCTCCTACGTCGCCAAGCTGTTCAGCAAGGGCGACGACGCCATCCTCAAGAAGATCGGCGAGGAAGCCACCGAGACCGTCATGGCCGCCAAGGACGCGCGCGTCTCGGGCGACGCCGCCAAGGTCCTGTACGAGACCGCCGACCTGTGGTTCCACTCGATGGTGCTGCTGGCCCAGTTCGGTTTGACGCCGCAGCAGGTCATCGACGAGCTGGCGCGCCGCGAAGGCGTGTCCGGGATCGAAGAAAAAGCTTCCCGCAAAGAATAAGAAGCAAACAACGCAACCGGGCGCAAGTGAGCACCTACTTGCGCTTGCCTTCCCGGCATCCGGTGTCATAATCGGTTTTCAACCTTGTGAACCACCGGCGCGCCGCCGTCATGCGGCTGTCATGCGGCGCCGGTAGGATGCACGGGTTTCCCTTCGGGGAACGCTGTCATAATCTGGAGACAAGATGGATAACTGCATTTTCTGCAAGATCGTCGCCAAGCAGATCCCGGCCAGCGTCGTCTACGAGGACGACGACGTGCTGGCGTTCAAGGACATCAACCCGGCCGCGCCGGTGCACCTGCTGGTGATCCCGAAGCAGCACGTGGACACGCTCTCCGACTGCGGCATGGAGCACGCCGCCGTGCTGGGCAAGATGCTGGCGCTGGCGCCGAAGCTGGCGCAGGAGCACGGTATCGCGGTCAAGGACGACGGCAACGGCGGACGCAGCGGCGGCTTCAAGACCCTGGTCAACAGCGGACCGGACGGCGGGCAGGAGGTATATCACCTGCACCTGCACGTGTACGGCGGCAAGCGCCCCTGGCGCGGCCTCGGTACCTGAAGCGCCGGGCGGCCACCAAGCTTTTAATACGGGCAAGACGCCCCGTATGGCGTATACTGAAACAGACGATTTCCCGTTTTACAGGCGCAAGACGCCTTGTTAGGAGAAAAACATGGGTTCGATGAGTATTTGGCACTGGGTCGTTGTCCTGGTCATCGTGATGCTGGTGTTCGGCACCAAGAAGATCGGCAATATCGGTTCCGACCTGGGCAAAGCCGTGAAGGGCTTCAAGGATGGCGTGAAGGGCGACGAGGACAAGGCGAATCCGAACGCCTCGACCACCCAGCCGCCGCAACAGGTGGCGGACAAGTCGACCATCGACGTCGAAGCCCGCGACAAGACCCGTCATTAATCCTGCGGGCGAAACACGGGCATGATCGATCTCGGACTGTCGAAGCTGGCGATCATCGGCGTTGTCGCGCTGATCGTGATCGGCCCTGAAAAACTGCCGAAGGTGGCGCGCATGGCGGGCACCCTGTACGGGCGCGCCCAGCGCTACCTGCACGACGTCAAGTCCGAGGTCAGCCGCGAGATCGAGCTCGACGAGCTGCGCAACCTGCACAAGGAAGTGCACGAGAGCGCGCAATCGTTCAAGGACGAGGTCGAGCAGTCCATGTCCAGCCACGTCGACGAAGTCGAGGCGCTGTGGGACGGCAGGGAACACGTGTCCTCGTCGTCCTCGTCTTCCTCCTTCACGCCGTCCTTCGTCAGCACCACCGACATCGAGCGCAAGGCGCGCGACTTCCGCCGCAAGAAGCTGGTCCGTACCTCGGCCGTGCCGGCCTGGTACAAGCACCGCAACGGCGGCAAGACCCACGTGCTGTCGGGCGCGGCGCGCGTGCGCAAGTTTCGCCCGGCCTCGAGCAAATCCAAGACTTCCTTTTTCTAAATGACCGAAGAAGCCGCAGGCGAAGAAACCTTCATCTCCCACCTCGTCGAGCTGCGTGACCGCCTGGTCAAGGCGTCGATCGGGATCGCCATCGCCTGCGCGGCCCTGTTCATCTGGCCCGGCCCTTCGCAGGTCTACGATCTGCTGGCGGCGCCGATGGTCGCCTCTCTGCCGGCCGGCGCCAAGATGATCGCCACCGGCGTGGTCTCCCCCTTCCTGGTGCCGATGAAGGTGACCCTGCTGCTGGCCTTCATCCTGGCGCTGCCCTGGGTGTTCTACCAGTTATGGGCCTTCGTCGCCCCCGGCCTGTACGCGCACGAGAAGCGCCTGGTGCTGCCGCTGGTGATCTCGTCCTCGCTGCTGTTCGTCGGCGGCGTGGCTTTCTGCTACTTCTTCGTGTTCGGGCGCGTGTTCCACTTCATCGGCGAGTTCGCGCCCTCGTCCATCGCGGTGACGCCGGACATCGAGAACTACCTCGACTTCGTGATGTCGATGTGCCTGGCCTTCGGCGCCTCCTTCGAGGTGCCGGTGGTGGTGGTGATCCTGGTGCGCATGGGCGTCGTCAGCATCGAGAAGCTGCGCGCGGTCCGTTCCTACGTGATCGTCGGCGCCTTCGTCATCGCCGCCATCGTCACGCCGCCGGACGTGGTCAGCCAGCTGGCGCTGGCCATCCCGATGTGCCTGCTCTACGAACTGGGCCTGCTCGCGGCGCCGCTGTTCGCGCGCGTCACGCGTGCTCCGGAAGAGCACGCGTAAAGCACGCGTAAAAAGCACGCACCCGCCGGCGTGTCTCAGTTCGACCTGAGCACGCCGCCATTCCCCAGCCCGCCCTCCACCGACTGCGCCTTGTAGGCCCGCACCGCCCGCACCATCTGGTTGTACGAGTCCATGAAGGACGCCGCCAGCACCTTGCCCTGCGGCGAGTTGCTGAAGCCGTGGGCGCCTGCCAGACCGCCCTTGAAGAAGCCGGCCAGCAGGCCGAAGTCCCAGTTCTGCGCGCTGCCCTCGGCGGCGGCCAGCTGCACGCCCGAGCGGTTGTCGGTCAGCAGCAGCATGGTCGAGGCCTCGTTCGATTTCATCGAGCCGCCGACCAGCGAGGCCACGACCCCGATCCTGCCGCCCACCAGGCCGTTCAGGCCGCCGGTGCCTTTCTGGCTGAAGGTGATCGACGGGGTCATGCTGTAGTCGGCCGCGGCCATCATGCCCTTGCCGATGTTGCTGGTCTTGCGCAGCTCGCCGGCGTCCATCAGCGCCCGTTCGTTCTGCATGTTGCGGAAGGCCTGGCCGCGCTCGACGATGACGAAGCAGTTCGACTGCTGGATGATCATGCGCAGCAGCGGCACCGTGCTCTGCATCCGGTATTCGGCCGTGAACTGGTTCAGCCAGGGCTGGTTCGCCTCCTCGACGATGGCCAGGGTGCCCAGGCTCTTGTCGCAGCGCTCGAGCTGCTCGTTGGCGCCGACCGCGCTGGCCCCGCCGGCCGAACCGGTGGCGACGGTCTTGGCGCCGGAGGCGCCGATGCTGGGGGTGGTGGCGCAGCCGGCGAGGGACAGGGAAGCGGCGAGCAGCAGGAACAGGCTTGGTTTCATTCGGCATCCTCGGGGTGGAAAAAGAGACACCCCATGCTACGAATCGCGCCTGGCGGCGGCTTATGCTTCCTCAAGCCTTCTTGCCGGCGACGACGAGCCAAAACAAAACCGGGCTCCGGCCCCGGTCTCGTCGTGTGCGCTGCGCCTGGTCTTACTGCATCAGCTCGGAGATCATCTTCACCGGCGCGTTGCCGTAGCCGAGGAACTGGTCGTGGAATTCCTTCAGGTCGAAACGGTCTCCCAGCTGCTGCTTGCGGCGCTCGCGCAGTTCCATGATCTGCTCGTAGCCGCTGTAGTAGCTGGTCAGCTGCACCGAGGTCAGTTGCACGCGACGCCACTTCTCCTCCGCTTCCTGGCGGGTCTGGAAGGCCTGGCGCGTGAGCAGGTCGAGCGCCTCGGCCTGGCCCATGCCCAGCACGTGGACGCCGTAGTCGAGGATGGTGTTGGTCACGCTGCGCAGGTTCCACTTCGAGTACATCAGCCACATCTCGGGCGCGTTGTCGCCGTAGCCGTTCTCCAGCATCATGCGCTCGCCGTAGACGGCCCAGCCCTCGACCATCGCGCCGTTCCCGAACAGCGACTTCACCAGCGAGGGCGAGCGGTTGGCGTAGACCAGCTGGGCGTAGTGGCCGGGGATGGCTTCGTGGATGTTCAGGATCTGCAGGATCCACTCGTTGTACTCGCGCAGGCTGCTCTCGGCCTGTTCCGCGCTCAGGCCGTCGAGCGGGGTGACGTTGTAATACGTCTTGTCCTTCGGGCGGTAGGGGCCGGGCGCGTCGATGCTGGCGCCGGCCACGCCGCGCTGGTACATCGGGGTCTCGCGCACTTCCAGCGGCTTGTCGGCGTCGAGGGTCAGAAGGTTTTTCTCGGTGACGAACTTGTGCAGCGCCGGGATCTGGCGGCGGATCTCGGGCAGGAAGTCCTCGCGCGCCACGTGGCGGCTCGACAGCTTGTCGATCATCATGCCGATCTTGCGGAAACGGTCGGCCGGCTTGGTGACCCCGCCCATGTAGCGCGGCCACAGCTCGTCCGAGATCGTGTCCATGCGCTTGAGCAGCTCCTCGCGCGTGGCAAGGGCCTTGCGGAAGGTCTGCTCGGCGCTGCTGGACGATTGGATCTCGAGCGCGAACTTCTGCTCGTAGAGGTCTTTCCCGGCGCGGAAGGGACGGAAGTTCGCCGTGTTCTTGTCGATGGCGGTCAGGAAGTCGACGTAGCCCAGCAGCGCGGTGCCGGCGTTCGCGACGCGCTGCGCGAAGATCGCCTTTTCCTGCGGCGTCAGGATCGATTCCTGGGCCGCCTTGCCCAGGTCGGCCAGCACCGCCAGGGTGCCCGGCGCCTGGGCGATCGCGAGCTGGGTGTGCTCGCGGGTCGGGTTGACGATCGAGGCCTGGGCGGCCGCGTAGAAGTCCGGCACGCCGGCCAGGCGCTTGAGGATGGTGCGCAGGCGCTGCGGCTTGGCGGCGTACTCGGTGTTGAGGATCAGGTCGAGCGGCTGGGCGATGTTGTGGAGCGACGGGTTCCACGCGTATTCGCGCCAGGTATTCAGGTACCAGCGGTCCTTCTCCAGCTTGTTCACCAGGAGGGCCAGGTCGGTGCGCTGGCGCGGCGACAGCTGGCGCGTGTCGAGCTTGTTGAACTTCTCGAGCCACTCGTTGGCGAAGGCCAGCTTTTTCGCGCGCGTGGCGGCGTCGGGGATGGTCAGGTTGGCGGCCTGGTCGAACTTGCCGACATAGACGCCGCTTTCCGGATCGATGCGCCACAGCGCGGTCAGGTACTGCATGCTCATCGAGTCGAAGCGGCGGTCGAGGCGTTTTTCCGACGCGCTCGCTCTCGGGGCGGCGGCAACCGCGGTGGCCGCGGCAGCAGTGGCGACAGCCGCTTTCTTCGCAGTCTTCTTGGCCGGCGCCTTCGATTTGCCCGCTTTCGATTTGACCACCTTGGCGGCTTTCGCCTTGCCCTTGGTAGCCTTTTGGGCGGCATGGGCGCCGGCAGGCGCCAGCGCGATACTCGCCAGCAGGACTGCCAGCGCGATCTTCGTTTTCATCATCCTGTTCGAACCCTATGGATTAAAAGGTCGGAGCTCCGTCGCGCCGATTCGTGGTCCGGGCGCAAGGCGGAACCTCGGAAGGGTAGCACCATTCAGCCCGCTTGCGGGCCGCTGAAACATTCCGTCACGTGGGCGTGGCCGGAATGGTCAATCAGTCAACGGCGCCGGAACGGATCATCTGCTGGTGGATGGCATTGACCGTTTCGACCGCCTTGCGGCCATGCGCGATGTGGTGCAGGACGATCTCGCTGTCCCTGGTGAAGCGGTGGCCGATGCGCACGGTCCAGGAGCGGGCGGCCCAGCTCACGAAGCCGCCGGCGTAGCTGGCGTCGTCCATGTCGCGCCATTTCACGCCGCTCACGCCGCGCTTCCACGGCAGCACCCCCGAGACCACCCAGACGCCGACATCGTCGTAGTACAGCTGCACGCTGCGCACCAGCAGGAAGCGGTAGGCGACCAGCAGGGCGGAACCCGCCAGCACACAGGCGGCGGCGATCTCGTTCCAGCGGAAGGCCAGCGGCAGCGCTACGAAGAACAGCACCACCGCCAGCGCGGCCACGCCCGCATAGGCCAGCCAGGATTTGACGCCGATGACGTGGGCTTGCGCCGTCATTGCCGCTTTGTCCAGTTCCATGTGCCCTTACTCTTCCGTAAAAGCGGCATGATCACACGGAATCGGCGCAGGCGCCAGTTTACGACAGGCCTTGCTTGAGCATCGCCAGCATCTCGCCCGGCGACATGCGCGCCGCCATTTCCGTCCCTTCGAGCAGGCTGTCGGCCAGGTCGCGCTTGCGGTGGTGCAGTTCGACGATGCCTTCCTCGATGGTGCCGCGCGCCACCAGGCGGTAGATCGTCACCGGGCGCAGCTGGCCCATGCGGTGGGCGCGGTCCGAGGCCTGGTCCTCCACCGCCGGGTTCCACCACGGGTCCATGTGGATCACGTAGTCGGCCGCGGTCAGGTTGATGCCGACCCCGCCCGCCTTCAGGCTGATGAGGAAGAGTTCTCCTTCGCCGGCCTGGAAGGCGTCGACCCGGCGCTTGCGCTCCTGCATGGAGGTGGCGCCGTCGAGGTACTGGTAGGGGATGTGCTTGCCGTCCAGGTAGGCGCGGATCAGGGACAGGTGGTCGACGAACTGGCTGAACACCAGCACCTTGTGCCTGTTCTCCAGCAGGCCGTCGACCAGGCGCGCGAACGCGACCAGCTTGCTGCTGACCAGCCCGGCGCCCGGCGCCACCAGCTCCGGATTGCAGACGGCGCGGCGCAGCCGCATCATCTCGGCCAGGATCTCGATCGACTTCTGGCTCTCGGGCGCTTCCAGCGCGGCCAGCTTGTCGAGGGCCTGGCGGCGCAGCGATTCGTACAGCGCGCTCTCGTCGGCGGTCAGTTCGACCGGCACCACGATCTCGGTGCGCGGCGGCAGCTCGGTCAGCACCTGCGCCTTGGTGCGGCGCAGGATGAAGGGCTGCGTCAGGCGGCGCAGGCGGCTCCTGGCGCCGGCTTCGGCGCGCTTGTCCTGGGCCTTTTCGATCGGACCGGCGAAGCGCAGCTGGAACTGGTCGGCCGTGCCCAGCAGGCCCGGATTGATGAAGCGGAACAGGTTCCACAGCTCGCCCAGGTGGTTTTCGAGCGGGGTGCCGGTGGCCGCCATGCGGAAGTTGCCCTTCAGGGCCATCACGGCCTGCGAGCGCTTGGTGTGCATGTTCTTGATCGCCTGCGCCTCGTCCAGCACGATGCTGTGCCACTGTTTTTTGGCGAACAACGGCGCTTCCAGCTGCAGCAGGCCATAGCTCACGACCACCACGTCGAAGGGGCCGGCCTCATCGACCATCCCGGCGCGGTCGCCCGGCCCGAACAGTTTCAGGTTCAGCGTCGGCGCGAAGCGCTGGGCTTCCGCGATCCAGTTCAGGCATACAGAGGTCGGCGCGACCACCAGCGCCGGGCCATCGGGCGCGCGGGTGAGCAGCAGGGCCAGCGCCTGCAGGGTCTTGCCGAGCCCCATGTCGTCGGCCAGGCAGGCGCCCACGCCCCAGTGGGCCAGGCGGCCCAGCCATTCGAAGCCTTCGACCTGGTAGTCGCGCAGCTCGGCCTGCAGGGTCGAAGGCAACTGCGGGGTGAACGCTTCGCTGTCGGCAATGCGTTTCAGGTGCGCGCGCCAGGCTTCGTCGGCCGTCACCGCGCCCGCGTCGCGCGCCAGCTCGGCCAGCGAGAAGCTCGCCAGCGGATGCATGCGCAGCTCGTCGCCGTGCAGGGTGCCGTAGTCCGCGAGTTCCATCAGGCGGCGGTGCAGCTCGTCGCTCAGGGCCAGGTATTCGTTGTCGCCCAGGGCCACGAAGCGGCTTTTCTCTTCGCGCAGCTTTTCCAGCAGCGACTGCAGGCTCATCACGCGGCCCTCGTCGATGACGACGTCGCCGCTGGCCGCGAACCAGTCGCGCTCGCGGCGGATCTGCACGCGCACCGATTTGGCGTTGGCCCGCTTCGATACGCGGAATTTTTCACCCTCGGGCCAGGCGACCACCACCTTGGCCGGGTCGAGTCCGCGCAGCTCGTCGACCAGCTCCAGGCAGCGCAGGGGCGTGGCGAGCAGCCATTCGCCGTGGTCCAGCTCCCCGTGCTCGAGCGCGTGGCAGGCGCCGACCAGCTGGCGCTCGGCTTCCCGTTCCGCGTTCAGCGTGCGCTTCGCCTCGGTGCGCACGCCGTTGACGTCGGCGATCACGCTCTCGGCGCCGGTACCGGGCGAATAATAGGCGCCGCCGTCCAGCGGGCGCACCAGGATCTGCAGGCGCAGGCCCTGCTGGTAGGGACGCAGGTGCAGGTGCAGGCGCGGGTCGGCCGCCACCTGCTCGATGTCGCCCGGGCTGGCGCCGATGTCCGACTGCACGGTGACGATCGAGGAGATCGCGCTGATCGCGCGCAGCACGCGGCGCTCCGCCTCCGCCGGCACTTCCAGGCCCTCGCCGACGATGGCGGCGATGCGGCGGTGCTCTTCCTTGATGCCGACCAGGCGCAGCCGGGTTGGCGTTTCGCGGGTGACGATGACTTCGCCGTCCTGCTCGTGCGGCGTGGGGTGCAGCGAGATCAGCACCTTGCCGCCGCGCGCCTTGACCAGCAGCTCCGGTTCGCCGGGCAGCAGCTCGAGGCGGGTGCCGGGCGAATCCATCCAGAACAGCAGCGGGTGGCCGACCAGGGCGGCCAGCGCGCGGTCGCGTTCGAACTCGAAGCGGATGCCGGTGCTGCCGTAGTAGCGGCGGCCGGCGATCGTCGACACCGCCTGCACGTCCTGGGCGGTGAGGAAGTCGAGATTCGGCGCTTCTTCCGCCAGGCGTTTCAGGCCGATGGCGCGGCCGCGGCTCCAGCCGCCTTGCGCGTCGCGCTTCTGCTCGCGCGGCTCCAGCTCCTGCACGCCCATGTGCTCGTCGTAGCGGATCATCCAGACCAGGCGCGACTCCTTGACGACTTCGGCATTCGTGGCCGGCTGCAGGTTGATCAGGGCGTTGAGCTGGCGCTCCCACGGTTCCTCGCGCTCGAACCAGTGGCACAGGTCGGTGAAGCGGTGCAGGTGGCGCAACTCGCCGGCGCGCGCTTCGTGGCCGACGTAGCCCAGGTGGCCCAGCAGGCCGGCCAGCTGGGCCGACAGCAGGTCGAAGCCGGCGCGCTCGGACTGTTCCAGCATGTCCTCGATGTCCTGGCGCTTGCCCGCCAGTTGCGGCAGCCCGAGCCAGTGGTGCATCAGCGCGCGGAAGGTAAACGCTTCGAGCGCCATTTCCCAGCTGCGCGAGGCCAGCACCGCGGCGTCGACGGTGCCGCGGCGGATCTCCTGCAGCATGCTGAGCTGGAATACGACGGCCGTCTCGGGCCGCTGCACGGCGCGGGTGGCGATGTCGAGCCAGGCGTCGGCCAGTTTCAGTTGCGCGGGCTGGTTGCCGCGCAGGAGGGCGGTGAGGTAAACGTGGGCGCCGATGCCCTCGAAGATGGCCTTGCGCTTGCCGGTCTCGCGGCGCAGCAGTTTCAACGCCGCCTCCACGCCCGGCAGGCCGGCATCGAGCTCGTCGCGGAGCAGGGCGATCACGCTGCGCAGGAACAGGCCGGCCGCATCTTCGATGTCGAGCAGCAGCGCTTGCGCGTCGTCGAGGCGACCGCACAGGATCAGGTGTTCGGCCAGCGCCAGGCGCAGCGCGATCGACGGCTCGCCTTGGGCGGCATTGGCCTCGGCGCTGGCGCGGCTCGCCGGGGCCAGGGCCGGC
>DAMCRY010000008.1:0-34144 GCA_032115075.1 Massilia sp. | reverse complement strand
CAGCCGCGGTTGCGGGCGGCGGCGGGGCCGCTCGGACCGGGGTTGGCGACGTAGGACAGGCGCGGCCCGCGCTCGAGCGTGCGGGTACGCCAGCCGGCGACCAGGTGCAGGGTATTGTGGTTGGGTTCGTCGTCGACGACGACGATTTCGTAGCGCTGCGGATCGAGCCCCTGGCGCATCAGGGCGTCGAGGCTGCGGTCGAGCAGGTCCATGCGGCCGCAGGCGGGCACCACCACCGAAACCGCGATCGTTGCGTCATCCGTTGCAGGCATGTCTCGTCTCCGCGTATGCCGGCCGTGCCGGACCGCATGTCGCTTCGTGCGACAAGGCGCGCTCGCGAGGGCGCGGCGATCCGGAAAACCGGGTGTGTTGAGTGCGGTTGGAGTTGGCGAAGAACGGTTGGGTTCCGTTGTGCCGATGCAGCTTGGAGGTGGATCAATCCCGAAGGGGGCGGTCCGAGTGAGGTACGCACCGCGGCGGCCGCGGTGCGCCTTGTCGATCCGGTTGCCGGATCAGCCTAGCCGCGCGAAAAGCCGGTATCGTCGTCCATCTTGCGGTCGCCGGCGAGGCGGTTGGCCCCGGCCGGACTCTTCGGCAGGCCGCCGGCCACGTCGTTCGACTGGTGGACGGTATCCTTCTCTTCCGTCTTGACGCCTTGGCCCGGCAGCCAGCCCGGGTTCTCGCTGCGCGGTCCGGTATTGCCCGGGCTGCGCGGCAGGCCGCCGGTCACGTCGTTCGACTGGTGGACGTCGTGGCTGCCGGCCTCGCGTCCGTCCGCACCGGTCTGCGATCCGTTGCGGTCGGTGCTTCCCTGCCGGCCGGTCTGCTGATCCGCGCGTTGTTCGTTCTGCTGGCTCATGGTTCCCTCCTTTGCTGGTTCGTCTGGTGCGGGCCGATCGCCATGCCGGTCCCTTCGCCCTGCGTTCCGGCGCCCAGGGTACCGCCGCGGACGCCGCCGCGCTCCTCGGCCTGGCGGTTGCCATAGCCGACCTGGGCCGTGGTGCCCTGCGACTGGTAGGTGCCCGGCGCCACGCCGTGGTGGCGGCCCAGCGAGCCGCCCTGCAGCTCGGGCTGGGCGGCGTCGTGCGGATTCATCACCGCCGTGTCCTGGGTGTGGCCGGCGACGTTGGCCGGGTGCGCGCGCAGGTCGGTGCCCGAGTCCTTGGGACGGTGGCCGACCGGCTGCTCGAGCAGGCCCCAGGCCTGAGAGTGCTGTTCCATCTGGCGCTGGTGGCTGTCGGTGATGCCCTGCTGCGGGCCGGAGCCGCCGGTCTGCTGGCTCTGCAGCGAGCCGCCCGGCAGGTCGTCCGGGATCGCGCGCGGCAGGGTGGTTTCGTAGTCGGCGCGTCCACCATCCTCGGCGGCCACTTCCTGCTGGCCCATGCGGGACGGATCTTCCGCGCCCTGCATTTCGTTGTCGCCGCGGATGACCTGCGGGTCTTCCGGACCCTTCGGGTAGGTGTGGTCCATCGGGCCGCTGCTGGTATTGCCCTTGGAACCAGGCGTCCATTTTTCGTTGGCGCCGTTATTCGTCTGGTTATTGAATTCGCTACGTTGGTTCGCGTCCATGGTCGACTCCTTTCGATGCGTGTCGATGCGGGCAGGGCGGGGAGTGTGTAGGCCGGTTCGCACATGCGCCGCCACCTGATAACGCCATGATGCGCCCGCCCGCGCAGATGCAGTATAGGAAGAGGTAGGGGTGCCTTGTAGGACAGTTACTGAAGGGTTTATTGATCACTGGAAGTACACTTTCGCTCATGCATTTTCTGTCGCGCGAATTCCTACAAAGTCATCTGAAAGCGTCCTATACCCGCGCTTATGCGCTCTGCCTAAGATGATTCGGCGGTCACTCATCGGAGTGACGGACCAGCCTGCCGCAGGACGCGGCGGTTTATGACAAGTGAACAGGGAGAAGATGATCATGGCCAATCAAGGTAACAAGCAGGGCAGCAACCAGGGCGGCAACAGCCAGAGCAGCGGTACCCGCAACCGCGGTTTCGCTTCGATGGATCCGGCCCGCCAGCGTGAAATCGCCAGCCAGGGCGGCAAGGCCGCCCACGCCAAGGGCACCGCGCACGAGTTCACGTCGGAAGAAGCCCGCCGCGCCGGCAGCATGAGCCACGGCAACCGCCAGTCGGCCAATGCCGGTTCGGGTGGCCCGTCGCGCGCCGCTTCCGCAAAGGGTGGCCGTAACTCGCAGGGCGGCAACCGCGGCGGCTCGAACGAGTAAAGCCGCATGGGCCGGCGCATCCTGCTCCGGCGGGAGCGGCCGGCACGACAGTCACGGGGAGCGCGAGCTCCCCGTTTTGTTTCTGATACCACACATTTTGGCGAGGGGATGCGGTAGAATCGCTGCGCCTTTTACAACCTTTCGCTAGGATCTACGTCGTGAAATCAGCGGTAATTCGTGAAGTCAAAAGCATGTCCATGTCATGCGACAAAGTCGGCAACCTGTTGCTGGTCAAGTTCACCGCCCATGGCGCAAGCGATGTGTGCATCCAGATGCCGGCCTCGATCGTGTTCTGGCTGCTCAAGCACCTGCCGGTCAACCAGGATCCGCAGCTGCAGCCGCCGCCTGCTCCCTCGCCGATCACGCAGCAGGACTGGGACAATCCCTACATCCCGCGCGCCGACTATGTCCAGTGCCGCGAACTGCCGGGCAAGCTGCGCATGCAGTTCGTCTCGAACGCCAAGGAAGACCTGGTGGTCGTGCTCGACCGCAGCAACGTCGAACTGATGCGCCAGGTTCTGCTTGCCTACAGCAAGGACCTGATCGACCTCGACGCACAATAAACCAGCCGGCGCAATGCCGGAGCGGGCAGGCCTGGTCCGTTATGATTGCCGGTGTTGCGTCTTCGACCGCACGCTTTCGACATAAGGATCAGCCATGCCCATCAAAATCAGCCAGACCTTCGACTCCGGCGCCATCGAGGTCGTCTCGGCCGCCAGCCCGAAGCAGATCGACCTGAACCTGCGCAAGGATTCGCACGCCGACATCCACCAGTGGTTCCACTTCCGCCTGCAGGGCGCGCGCGGCCAGGCCTGCACGATCCGTTTCCTGAACGCCGGCCAGGCCACCTACCCGAAAGGCTTCGAGGACTACCAGGTCGCCGCCAGCTACGACACCGAGAACTGGTTCCGCGTGCCGACCAGCTTCGACGGCCAGGTGATGACCGTCAACCACACGCCCGAACTCGACAGCATCTATTACGCCTACTTCGAACCCTATACCTGGGAGCGCCACCTGCGCCTGCTGGGCGAAGTCGCCGAGAACCCGATCGCGCGCGTGCACGACATCGGCACCACGATCGACGGCCGCGACATGAACCTGGTCGTGATCGGCAACCCGCAGGCGGAAAAGAAGATCTGGGTGATCGCCCGCCAGCACCCGGGCGAGACGATGGCCGAGTGGTTCGTCGAAGGCATGATGGATGCGCTGCTCGACGACGCCAACCCGGTTGCACGCAAGCTGCTGCAGCGCGCCGTGTTCTACATCGTGCCGAACATGAACCCGGACGGCTCGGTGCGCGGCAACCTGCGCACCAACGCGGCCGGCGCCAACCTGAACCGCGAATGGATGACGCCCTCGCCCGAGCGCAGCCCGGAAGTGCTGTGCGTGAAGGAAAAGATCCACGAGACCGGCGTCGACATGTTCTTCGACATCCACGGCGACGAAGCGCTGCCCTACAACTTCGTGGCCGGCAGCGAGATGCTGGCCGACTTCACTCCGGAGCGCCTGGAAGAGCAGAACGCCTTCATCGCACGCTACATGGCGGCCAGCCCGGACTTCCAGAACGTCTACGGCTACGCGGCCAGCAAGTACAACGAGGAACTCCTGACCCTGGCCTCGAAGTACATCGGCCACACCTTCAAGTGCCTGTCGCTGACGCTGGAAATGCCGTTCAAGGACAACGCCAACCTGCCCGACCCGCACACCGGCTGGAACGGCGCGCGCAGCGCGGCGCTCGGCGCGGCGATCCTGCAGCCGATCCTGCAGACGCTGGACTGAGGCCGGCAGGTGGGCGTCGAAATCGAGCGCAAGTTCCTCGTGCTGGGCCAGGACTGGCGCACGCTGGGCGAAGCGACCCTGCTGCGCCAGGGCTACCTGAACGCCGATCCGGCGCGCACCGTGCGCGTGCGCGTCGAGGGGAGCACCGGCCTGCTCACCATCAAGAGCAAGAACGAAGGCGCCAGCCGCGGCGAATGGGAATACCCGATCCCGCTGCAGGACGCCGAGGAATTGCTCGACCGCCTGTGCGAGCGTCCGCTCGTCGAAAAAGTCCGTCACCGCATCCACCATGCCGGCTTCACCTGGGAAGTCGACGAGTTCCTCGGCGAGAACGCCGGCCTGGTGGTGGCCGAGATCGAGCTGCCGTCCGAGGACACGGCCTTCGCGCTGCCCGACTGGATCGGCCGCGAAGTCACGGGCGAACGCCGCTATTACAACTCCAGCCTGATCCGGCTGCCTTTCTCGAAGTGGACCACCCCATGAACCACCTGTCGCGCCGCGGCGTGCTCGGCCTGTCCCTGGCGGCCGCGCTGGCCGCACTGCTCCCGACCGCCGCCTTTGCCGAGGCGGCCGCAACGCAGGCCGCAACGCAGGCCTATTTTCCGCCGGCCGGCGACTGGGCGCGCAAGTCGCCCGCCGAGCTCGGCATGGACCCGGCGGCGCTGGCCGCCGCCGTGCAGTTCGCCCAGTCGCACGAAACCAGACGCGCCCTCGACTTCTCGGACCAGGAGGCGACCTTCGGCAGCCGCCTCGGCTCGATGCCGACCCGGCGCGCCCACAACAACGGCCTGGTGATCTACAAGGGCTATGTGGTGGCCGAATTCGGCGACACCCGTTTTGTCGACCCGACCTATTCGGTGGCCAAGAGCATGCTGGCGACGGTGGCCGGCGTGGCCGTACGCGACGGCCGCCTCGCCGTCGACGAGCCGGTGGCGAAGCGCGTGGACGACGGCGGCTACGCTTCGGCGCGCAATGCGCAGGTCACCTGGAAGCAGCACCTGCAGCAGGAGTCGGAGTGGGAAGGCAGCATGTGGGGCAAGAATGCCGACTTCATCGGCAAGGAAGCCTTCGGTGCGGGCGAGCGCAAGCCGCGCGCCCTGCAGGCGCCCGGCAGCTTCTACGAATACAACGACGTGCGCATCAACCGCTTCGCGCTGTCGCTGCTGCGCGTGTTCGGCAAACCCGTGCCGGAGGTGTTCCAGCAGGAAGTGATGGACCCGATCGGCGCCTCGGGCGGCTGGAAGTGGGTTCCCTACCATAACAGCTACGTGGAACTGAACGGCAAGCAGGCAGCGTCGGTCAGCGGCGGCACCCGCTGGGGCGGCGGCATGTGGATCGATTCCTGGGACATGGCGCGCTTCGGCTACCTGTGGCTGCGCGGCGGTTCGTGGAACGGCAGGCAGGTGCTGCCGCCATCGTATGTGAAAGCCGCCTTGACGCCGAGCGCCCACGGGCCGGACTATGGCTACCTGTGGTGGCTCAATACGAAGGGCAGGAACCTGCCGGGCCTGCCGGCCAATGCCTACGCCGCGCAAGGGGCGGGCAGCAATACCATCGTCGTTTCGCCCGACCATGACCTCGTCATCGTCTGGCGCTGGCATGCCGGCAATGCCGCCGAGTTCGCCAACAGGGTCATCGCCAGCCTGCGCCGCTGATCCGTCCGTTCCTCTGTCCCTCCGCGGCGGCCAGTCCTGCGCCGCTGCACTCCTGATTTCTTCGCCAGTCCGACCAGGCCGGGCCGCCATCGCGGCCGGCCTGTGCTCGCACGCGTCCTTCTTTCCGCTCGACCCCGGCGAGCCTGCCGACCCAAACACCTGCGTCAAATGCAAACGAGAATAAGAATGATTATTGTTTACATTGCGGAACGCTTTCTTTACAATAATTTTCATTCAACCTTTCCCAACTCTCTACGATCGTCAAGGAAGCTTCGTATGAAAACAATAAAAAGCCGCAAACACCCGCAACCGCACATCATGGGCGCAGCCCTGGCCGCCGTCCTGTTGCCGCTGGCGGCGTCCCTTGCGCATGCGGCCGACGATGCGGAGAATGCGGTGCCGGACATGACCCCTACCTCGAAAGTCGAGGTCGTCGGCAAGGCCGAGAATGGCTTCAAGGCCGAGCACGCATCGTCGGCCAAGTACACCGAGAAACTGCTCGACACCGCACAGACGGTGCAGGTCATCAAGAAGGAACTGTTCGAGCAGCAGGGCGCCGTCACGCTGACCGAAGCGCTGCGCAACACCCCGGGCGTGGGCGCCTTCTTCCTGGGCGAGAACGGCAACACCAACACTGGCGACGCCATCTTCATGCGCGGCTTCGACACCTCGGGCAGCATCTTCGTGGACGGCGCGCGCGACATCGGCTCGATCTCGCGCGATACCTTCAACCTGGAACAGATCGACGTGCTGAAAGGCCCGGCGGGCACCGACACCGGGCGCGGCTCGCCGACCGGTTCGATCAACCTGGTCAGCAAGAAGGCCAACCTGACCGGCAGCAGGTCGGGCTCCATCCTCGGCGGCACGGAATCGCAGAAGCGCGCGACCGCCGATCTCAACACCGTCCTGGACGCCGGGCGCGGCATCGCCCTGCGCCTGAGCGCGATGGCCCAGGATTCGGGGGCGCCGGGCCGCGACGTGGTCAACAACAAGCGCTGGGCGGTGGCGCCCAGCCTCGGCTTCGGCCTGAACGGCGCGACCCGGGTCTACCTGGACTACCTGCACGTGGACCAGGACAACGTGCCCGATGGCGGCGTGCCGACCATCGGCCTGCCGGGCTACACCAGCCCGGACCCGACCCGCCCCTTCATCGGCAGCGCGGCGCCGGTCGATCCGCACAACTTCTACGGTTCGGACAGCGACTTCGACAAGGTCAAGGCGAACATGGCCACCATCCGCATCGAGCACGCATTCTCGCCGACCATGCGCCTGTCCAACGTCAGCCGCTATGGCCGTACGAAGCAGGATTACCTGCTCACCGCCTGGCTGGCCAGCGCAGGCAACTTCAAGACCCCGGTCGAGGGCGATCCGTCGACCTGGACCGTGGCGCGCAGCACTCGCACCGTCAAGGATGCGGAGAACAAGATCCTGACCAACCAGACCGTCCTGACCACCGACTTCAGCACCGGCAGCGTGGCGCATACGCTGGTGAGCGGCCTGGAATTCGTCAACGAGACCCAGGTCACCTACGGCCGCACCGGCCTGGGCAGCATGGACCCGGCCAAGCTCTACCGTCCCGATCCGTCCCAACCGGTCAGCGGCCAGACCCTGGCCCGCACCGGCGCCTTCAACGAGGGCGACGTCGACACCCAGAGCCTGTTCGTGTTCGACACCATGAAGTTCGGCGAGCGCTGGATCTTCAACGGCGGCGTGCGCGTGGACCGCTTCCGCGGCGCCTACGATGCGGTGGCACTGAGCAACAATGCGCTGGTGACGACCCGCTTCAACGTCGCCAAGACCCTGGTCAACGGCAAGGCCTCGCTGCTGTACAAGCCGACCGCCGACAGCAGCGTGTACGGCATGGTCGCCAGCTCGAAGCAGCCGCCGGGCGCCAACTTCACGGTCTCCGGCAACGCCAACAGCGCCCAGAATCCGGCATACGATCCGCAGGCGACCCGCACCTACGAACTGGGCGGCAAGCTCGACCTGCTGCGCCAGAAGCTGGCCCTGAGCGCGGCGCTGTTCCGCACCGACGTGAAGAACGAGGTCGAGCAGGATCCGGTCGACCTCCAGTGGTACCAGACCGGCCACAAGCGCGTACAGGGCGTCGAACTGGGCATGACCGGGGCGCTGTCCAGCAACTGGCTGGTGAGCGCGGGCTACCTGTACATGGACACCAGCGTCGAGGCCGGCCGCGCCATCACGGCCAGCGGCGAGAACAGCCTGACCTACACGCCGAAGTCCTCGTTCACGCTGTGGACGGCCTACGACGTGACGCCGGACTTCAAGATCGGCGGCGGCGCCCGGTTCAGCGACGAGCTCAAGCGCGGCACCGACGGCGCGGTGGGCACGCCGAAATACACCGAATCATACTGGGTGTTCGATGCGATGGCGTCCTACCGCCTCACGCCGAACGTCGACCTGCGCCTGAACGTGTACAACATCGCGGACGAACGGTACGTGGCCAGCATCAACAAGAGCGGTTACCGCTACACGCCGGGTGCGCCGCGCTCGGCGAGCCTGACGGCGAACTTCCGGTTCTGATTGTTCGTAGGGTGGACGGGGCGCCCAGCTGGCTTCGCCGTCCGCGCGTTCAAATCACCCAAGAATTGATGCGCGGCTGATCTCATTCGTGTTGAACGCGCGGTCGGGGGATCCGACCACCCTACAAGACCGAGAACCGTCATTATTGTTTGCGCTGCTGCTGGAACCACTCGAACAGGCCCGCCTGTTCATAGGCGTGCACCCAGGCTTCGACGTGCCCCGCCTCCGGCAACACCGTGTATTTCACGTTCCCACCCTGCGCCTTGAGCGCCTCCACCATGCGCGCCGATTCCGACTCCGGCACCGCATCGTCCTTCAGCCCGTGGAAGGCCCACACCGGCACGTTCCTCAGGCGCGTGGCCAGTCGCGGGATGCCGCCGCCGCAGATCGGGGCGACCGCGGCGAAGTAGTCGGGGTAGCGCGCCGCGAGATCCCAGGCGCCGTAGCCGCCCATGCTGATGCCGGTGAGGTAGATACGCTTCGGGTCGACGTTGTAGCGCTTGATCACGTCGTCCAGCATGGACTTCAGCAGGTAGCTGTCCCACCATTCGCCTTCGGCCACCTGGGGCGAGACCACCATGAAGGGGAAATCGGGGTCCTTCTCGACGATGGCGGGCGGGCCCCAGGTCTTGACCTTCTCGAGGTCGGCGCCGCGTTCGCCCGAGCCGTGCAGGAAGACGATCAGGGGCACCTTGTCGCCGCGCGGCGAGTAGGACTTCGGCAGGAAGGTGAGGTAGTTGATCTTGCCCTTGACCGTGCTGCTGCGCGCGAGCTGCGGCGAGCGGGTGGTGGTGCTGGAGGCGGCGAAGGCGGCGCCGGCCGTGCAGAGGGCGAGGGCGGCGACGACGAGACGGGTTGGAACACGGGGCATCGAGCACTACTCCGGGCTGGGGTTGATGGAACCTGCTGGGCAGGAACACATCGACTCTAGCACGGAGTAGTAGTGCTGCGGCAAGATGGACGCCGTTGTCGGGGAAGAGCGTCGCGGCTCAGTGGAAGTGCTCGGTCCCGCTCGGTGCGTCTTCCGGCATCTCGGCATGCACCAGCTCGCCCGTCGGGTCGGCGAACAGCGGGGCGCCGCAGTCGTCGCAGTATTCCGCGACGTAGCGCTCGCCGATGCGCTTGATGTGGGCGATGCCGGCTTCGTTCAGGTGGGCGACGATCTCGTTGATCGGGGTCAGCGGGACCGGGCCGGCCGCGAACGGGCCTTCCATCGGGGTGCCGTTCTCGTCTTCCTGGCCGTACAGCGGCCACACGATGCCGTACATGACGTCGCTGTCCTGGCGCATCGTGAACGAGACGCGGTACTCGTCGATCTGGATGTCGGCCGACTCCTCGCCGAAGCCGGCGATCACGGCGCGCAGGTCCGACGGTTCCACGCCCAGGGTGTGGGTGAGGTAGTGGACGGCGGCGCGGATCGAGACCGGGCGGATCAGCTTGTCGGCTTCGCGGCAGGCCACGTAATACGCTTCCGGCAGCAGCAGCTCGACGCCGCAGCCCGGCAGCAGGCGCGCGATGTTGGCCGTGCCCTGGGCGCGCCACTGTTCCAGCGCGCGGTTGCGTTCCTCGGCGAAGCCGATGTGGTGCTGCGGCTCCTGCCAGCGGAACATCGGCCCGCCCTGCGGCGCCACGATCGCGACCAGCAGGTAGCGGGTGTCGGCCAGGAAGGGCGCGGTCTCTTCGGCGCGCGCGGCCGGCTTGACCGTGCCGCCCTTGTGCGCGGCGGCGGCCAGCTTGTGCGTCAGCGCATAGGTCTCGGCGTGGGTGCGCGGCAGCTGGTCGAGCGAGTACAGGGTCGGGGCCATCGCGATGCGGGTGCCCTCGGCCAGCAGGTGGGCGGAAAAGTGCGCCTGCAGCGTGGACAGCATCTCCGCCGGGATATTGCCCGAGGCGATATTGAAACGGGTCCAGGCGAGCACCGGCGCGGCCACCAGCAGGGCCTGCCACGTGACGTCGCCGCCGTCGCCTTGCTCCACCATGGTGGCCGATTCGCTGACCGCCTCGACGGCGTCCATCAACACGTCGTAGGAGGCGAGATCGTCCTTGAACAGGGCGTTCAGGGCGGCGTCGATGCTGTCCTGGTGGTTGGTCTTGAGCAGCTTCTGCAGTTGCGTGTCCAGTTGGCGCTCCCAGGTCCGTTCCTCGACGCGGCTGGCGGCCTGCATGATGGCTTGCGCGATGCTGACGAGACGCTGGCTTTCGACGGAGAGTTTAGGGGATGAATCTTTGGAAGGACGACGCATGGCGCTGTGGGTTCTCTTGTTCGTGAGTGGAAATCGCAGGGTCATGATAACCCCTGGTCCCCGGTATTGTAGTTGATTCGGCCACATGCCATGAACACAAGGCCCCCATGGAGGAGGGCAATATGATTGTGCGCTTGCAAAAA
This sequence comes from Massilia sp., assembly GCA_032115075.1. GTDB lineage: Bacteria > Pseudomonadota > Gammaproteobacteria > Burkholderiales > Burkholderiaceae_D > Telluria. The sequence continues at coordinate 23,550 of DAMCRY010000008.1, read as the reverse complement.
ACCTGAACAGAAACCATAATGCGAATCGTTCTCATTATAATTTCGTATGCCCGGCAAGCCCGGCCATACCCACCAAGAAGAATATGATCCCGACGACTCCGCAGGCTGGCAGCACCTTCATCAAGAGCAAGAAACACGTCCGTCCTTCCGTTCCCGCCCTGTCCGCCCCGGCGCTGGCCGTGCTGGCCTCGCTGGCGATGCCGCTGGCCTACGCGGGCGGCGTCGGCGAAGACGCACCCGAGCTCCCCGAAGGCGCCAAGCTGCCGCAGGTGCACGTCAACGCCAACGGCAACGACCGCGCGGTCCAGGGCCCGGTCCGTTCGGCCTCCGACAAGTTCACCGCGCCGCTGCTGGACACCCCGAAATCGGTCACCGTCGTGACCTCGGAAACCATCTCGCAGACCGGCGCCGTGTCGCTGAGCGACGCGCTGCGCACCGTGCCGGGCATTACCATCGGCGCCTCCGAAGGCGGCAACCCGGTGGGCGACAACCTGTTCATCCGCGGCTACAACGCCCAGACCGACACCTATGTCGACGGCGTGCGCGATTCCGGTTCGCAGTCGCGCGAGATCTTCGCGATCGAGCAGGTCGAAGTCGTCAAGGGCCCGAACTCGGCGCTGGGCGGCCGTTCCTCGGCCGGCGGCGGCATCAACATCGTCACCAAGACGGCGAAGGACACCAACTTCAGCAACGCCACCGTCGGCCTGGGCACCGACAAGTATGCCCGCGTGACCACCGACATCAACCGCGTGATCGGCGAGAACACGGGCTTCCGCCTGAACACGATGGTCCACACCAACGACGTCGCCGGCCGCGACGTCGTCGGCGGCGAGCGCTGGGGCATCGCGCCCACCGTCACCTTTGGCCTGAACGGCCCGACCCGCGCGATCCTGAGCTACTACCACATGAAGAGCAGCGAGATCCCGGACACCGGCATCCCGTTCAACAACCCGGTCACCAGCGGCCCGGACGTCGCCAAGAACGGCGGCGGCACCCCGTTCACCGTGGACCGCGAAGCCTTCTACGGCCTGAAGAACCGCGACTTCCGCGACACCCGGACCGACGTCGCCACCGTCGACCTGCGCCACGAATTCAGTCCGAAACTCGCCATCCGCAACGTGACCCGCTGGGGCAAGACCGGCCAGGACTACGTCTACACCCAGCCGGACGACTCGAAGGGCAACACCGTCCGCTACGGCACCGTCTGGCGCCGCGCCAACACCCGCGTGGTGGACACCAAGACCCTCGCCAACGCGACCAGCCTGAGCGGCATCGCCACCACCGGCGGCATCAAGCACAGCTTCAACGTCGGCGTGGAGTTCTCGCGCGAGGACACCGACCGCGGCAGCTTCGTCTTCACCCCGGGCACCAACAACCCGCTGACTGGCAATTTCAACTGCCCGACGGCGGGCGCGGCCACCCTGTACAACTGCACCACGCTGGTCGACCCTAACCCGTACGACCCGTGGTTCCATACCCGCACCAAGTCGCCGACCCTGACCACGGTCGAGACCCGCACCCGCGCCGTGTACGGCTTCGACACCATCGAGTTCAGCCCCGAATGGCTGCTGAACCTGGGCGCGCGCTGGGACGACTTCTCGAGCACGCTGCACACCCCGGCCACCGCCACCGCGGCCGCTACCAATGCCCGCGTCGCATCGACCTTCGACACCTACCAGGCCGGCCTGGTGTACAAGCCGAAGGCCAACGGCAGCATCTACCTGTCGTGGGCGACCTCGGCCACGCCACCGGGCAACGACGGCGGCGACGGCCTGGACGCGCTGACCGTGCAGATCCAGAACCTGCAGCCGCAGACCAGCCGCAACGTCGAGCTGGGCACCAAGTGGGAAGTCCTGCCGGGCGGCCGCCTGTCGCTGAGCGCGGCGATCTTCAAGAGCGACATGGACAATGCCCGCGTCACCGCGCCGGACGGCACCACCCAGAACGTGGGCCGCAAGGAGCTGAAGGGCGTCGAGCTGGGCGTGTCGGGCAAGATCACCAATGCCTGGACCGTGTTCGGCGGCTACACCTACCTGGATGGCGTCATCGCCGACAACGGTTTCACGAATACCGGCACCGCGGCAGCCCCGATCTGGACCCCGTCGCCGTTCAACGGCAACGCCTTCCCGACCACGCCGAAGCACAGCGCTTCGCTGTGGACGACCTACGCCGTGAACAAGTCGTTCACGATCGGCGGCGGCGCCAACTACGTGGATCGCCAGTTCGCCAACGTGAACAACAACAAATACTCGCCTTCGTACACCCGCTTCGACGCGATGGCGACCTACACGCTGAACCCGAGCGTGTCCTTCCAGCTGAACATCCAGAACCTGACGGACAAGCTGTACTTCGACCGCGTCTCCTCGCCGCACTATGCTGGCGTCGGACCGGGCCGCTCGGCCAGCCTGATGGCCAACCTCAAGTTCTGACACCGGGTACCACCCCCGCCGGGCAACCGGACTTCGCCCTCCTGATCCCGTCAGGGGGGCTTTTTTCTTTCGAAGGATTCGCATCATGATGCTGCATATTCCCGGTGTGCTGACGCCCGAACAGGTAAGGGACATCCGCGCGCGCATGGACGGCGCCCCGGAATGGGTGGACGGACGCGAAAGCGTCGGCCCGCAAGGCGCCCAGGTCAAGCGCAACCGCCAGCTGCGCGAAGGCTCGCCGCTCGCCGTGGAGCTGGGCCAGGTGGTCAGCGCGGCGCTGATGAACCATCCGCTGTTCTTTTCGAGCGTGCTGCCGCTGCGCGTGCTGGCGCCTTACTTCAACGCCTACGGCGGCGGAGAGCACTACGGCCTGCACGTGGACGGCGCGGTGCGCGCCCAGCGCGGCGGCCTGCCGCCGGTGCGGGCCGACGTGTCGACCACGCTGTTCCTGTCCGATCCGGACGACTACGACGGCGGCGAGCTGGTGGTGGTGGATGCCTACGGCACCCACGAGGTGAAGCTGCCGGCGGGGGATGCGATCGTGTATCCCTCGGGGAGCGTGCACCAGGTGCTGCCGGTGACGCGCGGCGAGCGCGTGGCGTCCTTCCTCTGGACCCAGAGCATGGTGCGCGACGATACGAAGCGGGCGATGCTGTTCGAGCTGGATACGAACATCCAGAAGCTGCGCGGGGCGTACGGGGAGAGCGAGGCGACGGTGGGGATCACCGGGCATTACCATAACCTGCTCAGGATGTGGGCCGAGATGTGATTGTGGAGGGTGGCCGGAATCCGCAGGATTCCGGCTTTGCTATTTCACGATGCCCTTCGTCAGAGCACTTTTCTGCCGGTGAACAGGCGAACCAGGATGACGACGACGGCGGCGACGAGAAGAATGTGGATCAATCCGCCGGCCACCGAAGTGACCATGCCGAGCAGCCACAGGACCAGCAGTACGATAGCAATGGTATAAAGCATATTGGCCTCCGCTTGGGATGAGGGGACAGGCGTGACGTGCTGCCTGCTTTCCCGATAAGTCATCATCCCCCTCCTTGGCCGCCTTCTCGGTGCGTAGCCGTACAGAACGCTTGTTTTTGCGATCATTCCTGACGAATTGAAGGAGTCGAGTTGAAGACCATGCTGCCGGCAGTGCTCGCCCTGGCGTCGATCGCCACCCCTTATCAGGTCGCGGCACAGACAGCCGTCGACGCGACGACGAGCGTGCGCTGGTCCAGGGCCGCCGACGCCACCGTGGCGCGCCAGGAAATCTATCCCGCCGTGCTCGATGGCCGGATCATCGTGGCCGGTGGCGTGCTCTCGCAATCGCCCGGTTTCACCGATCATGTCGAAGCCTACGACGTGAAAGCGCAGCGCTGGACCACGCTCGCGCCACTGCCCGAGGGCCGCCACCATATCGCGCTGGCCGAGGCCGGCGGCAGGATCTACGGCATCGGCGGCTTCTCCGGCGCCATTCCCGACTGGCGTGCCCATGCGACGGTGTTCGTCTACGACCCCGGGGCGAACCGCTGGTCGCCCGGCCCGGCCCTGCCGCAGCCACGGGCCGAAGGCGTGGTCGCCTCGAGCGAGGGAAGGATCTACTTCATCGGTGGACGCGTCCCGGCCAGCCCGGACGCAGCGCACATCAACGAGCACACGGATACCGCCAGGGGCGAGGTGCTGGACGTTCGGTCCGGACGCTGGGAGCGCATGCCCGACGCGCCCAGCGCCCGCAACAGCGCGGCGGCGGCCGTCATCGACGGCAAGATCTACGTGGTGGGCGGCCGCCGGATGGTCAAGCAGGCCGACGGCAGGCAGCGCCCGGTGAATGTGGCGACGCTGGAGGTCTACGATCCCGCCACCAAGCGCTGGGAGACCAGGGCCCCGATGCCCCAGGCCCAGGGCGGCCTGGCCGCGGCCGCCTACGGCGGCAAGCTGTACGCCTTCGGCGGTGAGCAGTTCGTCCCGAGCAGCAAAGTGTTCGCCGATGCCTGGGTCTACGATCCCCAGGCGGACCGCTGGTCGGCCCTGCCGCCCATGCCGACGCCACGGCACGGACATGGGGCGGCTGTGGTCGGCAATCGCATCTTTTCGATTGGCGGCGGCGAGAAGGTGGGGGTTGGCGCGAGCCGGGTGCTGGAAGTGCTCGAGATTCCGGCCAACTAGTTTGTTGGATCGAATTCGATCTCGATTGCATGCGCGGTCCTAACGGTACAACGCGGTCGATAAACATATACGGGCATACGGATGGGCAAACAAGATATCGTTTTGCTGCGCGTTATCCTGAACAAGGTCAGTAGCGAAGTGCCAAGGCGATGGAAAAAACTTAGTCAGCGCTAACGTGTTTGGCAACCTATTGGGAAGGCTGAAGAGCGTCAGCACTGAACGTCAGCCCGTTGAAGTCCGGCTGGGACTGTCGAGGTCACGGTTTGAGCCGGTAGCTGCCCTGCCTGGAGAGCAGTTACCGGTTAGAAGTCGAACTTCATTCACGCAAGATTAAAAACCATTGGTGTCTGGAGTTTAATAATTAACTATTTACCAAAAAAGTACTAGCACAACGGTGGCAATAGAAGCCATGATCGTGCAAATTTTTCCACATCGGATACTCGTTTTTGTATTTTTTATCGCGCTTCATGTATGCACGGACTTCCCAGGCCAACCATGCGAGGATTGCCAAGCTAAGGAAAGCCAGAGGACTTCCACTGAAGAGGAAAGGACTTGTCGCCAAGCCTAATACAGTGCCTCCAATGACTTCCAGCTTACTTGGCTTCTTTGGCGGACTGAATCGCGCTGCCAAGGTCGTTTGACTGGTGCTGCTACCTGTTCCTGCAAAGGTTCCTGCACCATTGGTCCCAACCCCGACGCCGCTCACCGAGCCGGTCGTAAAGGTAGTGCCCGAATGCAAAATAGCTCGAACCGATTGGACCTGATCACTTCCACATTTTGGACATTGAATCGTCATAGTTTTCACAATTAAAAATTAAACAAGACTAACGTTGTAACACCTTTGGTAAATCAACTTGCCAAGCGGTTAATTACTTTAACGCATATCCAGCTTTTGTGGTTGACAAGAGAGTATTTCATTGTAGAAATTATGCGGAACTGAGTCGGCTGACGCTGGTGATATAGCCTGCCCGAAGTAGATCGTGCTCCAGGTTTGGGCTGCCCATTTCTTGCGCTCGATGATGTTGAACGTGCCTTGTCTGGTTCAAGGATTTGTGCCTGAATTCGGCTCCGTACTCAACGGAAGACCACCACCGAGGTAGGAGGGTAAAAGGAGTTACGCTAACGACCATGGCACGGAGCACATCCGTTATGATCGCTTTTTACTGCCCGGATGCCACGGCCTATGCTATTTTCCCTTATGCCGCAAGCATGACTAAACGGAATGGCGACTATGTCAAAGAGCAGAACGACACAGCTTAGGTTGGCAGTCGCGATCGTTCACCGATGGCAATATGGTACACCCAGCTAAGGAATGCCTTCGGCCACGAGCGAATGACCGCCAGTATAATCTGTTGCATTCATTAACAGCTAGATTCCTGCCATGCCAATCGTGCTTCCAGAATCACTTCAGACGCAAAGGCTCACGTTAAGAAGGCCGTGCGCGGCCGATGCGATCCTTGTTTTCGAAGCGTTACGCAGGACACCGAAGTAACACGGTATCTGGTCTGGCGCCCACATCAGACGATCGGCGAAACCGAAGCGTTCGTTTTGTCTTGCATGGAAGCCTGGGACAGCGTCCAGCGCCGCCCGTTTATCCTGACCCGGCGCGAAAACGATCGTATTCCCATAGGCATGCTGGAAGCGCGCATGCTCCCGAATGCCGTCGACTTTGGCTATGTCTTGCAGAGATCGTGTTGGGGCAGTGGTCTCATGACGGAAGCGATTGGCGCGCTCTGCGATGTGACCTTGGCCCTGCCGGGATGTATTCGGGTGCAGGCCACCTGCGACACCGAAAACCACGCCTCGGCCCGCGTGCTTGAGAAAGCCGGATTCGCCAAGGAAGGCCGGCTCGAACGGCATAGTGTATTACCCAACCTGGGTCCCGAACCGCGCCCGTCCTGGATGTACGCGCGATGCAGGTAGCGCCGCTTCGGTGCACGGGGCACCGCTGCCCATCGACAGCGCATGCATCGTCGTGCACTTCTTCCAGGGTAGGGCGCTAATCACATCGGCGGCTGTCCGTTGGAAGCCATCAGCCCGGCATCCACCGGCAGGTTGACCCCGGTGATGAGCCTTGCATCCTCGCTCGCCAGGAAGGCCATCACCGCCGCGACGCCTTCCGGGTCCATGGGCCCGCCGAGCGGCATGCGTTCGTTGAACTTGGCGACCAGTTCGGGATCGCTCACCATGTCCTCGGTCATCCCGGTCTTCGTGAAGCTCGGATTGACCGCGTTCACCCGCACGCCGTCCTTGGCCGCGTCCATCGCCATCGCGCGCACCATATTGCTGACGGCGCCCTTCGAGGTGTTGTAGGCGAAGGTCGCCCAGTCCCCGCCAAGGCCGGAGACGGAGGAGGTCATGACGATCGAGCCGCGGGTCTTCACGAGTTCGGGCAGCGCCGCCTTGGCCATGTGGAAGTAGCCGGCCACGTTGACCGCCATGACGCGTTCGAAGTCTTCTTCGCTGGTCTGCATGATGTCGCCCTCGGTCGCCACCCCGGCATTGTTGACCAGGATGTGCAGCCCGCCGAAGCGCGCGACAGTCGCCTTGACGGCGGCCGCCGCGGTTTCCCTGTCGGCGGTATCGCCGACGTGTACGAGGACGCGGTCCTGCGGCAGCCCGGCGGCGGCGTCCTTGAGGCTGGCTGCGTCGATGTCGAGCATCGCGACGCGCGCGCCTTCGTCGAGAAAGCGGCGGGCGGCGGCCAGGCCGATGCCGGAGGCGGCGCCGGTCACGAGTACGACTTTTTCCTTGAAACGGTTCATCCATCCTCCTTCGATGTCGGTCAAGATAGTTGAACACGAACATAGCATAGCCCGACGAGGAAGGATTTTCGGTACCGAGCATGGCGCGGACGAACCCGCAATGAGGCGTATGATCCTTCCATGGGCTGCCAGGCATGCAGCCAGTGCGATCTATTGCTTAAGGAGAACTGCTATGCGTTTATTGATGATGATGGCAGGGAGTGCGTTCTGCCTGCTGGGGTGTGCGACCCCGCAAGACCGGGCGCTCGCGCAACAGTCGGAAGTGGAGCGCATGATGGTCGAATACGGGCCGGCTTGTACGCAGCTGGGGCACGTGCCGAACACGGACCCCTGGCGTAATTGTGTGCTCCAGTCGGGCGCGAACCACGGCGGCGCACGCGGCGTGTCGACCTCGATCGGTATTGGCGTCGGGAGCGGCGGGCGCAGCGGCCTGGGCATCGGCTTCGGGATCGGACGCTAGCCGCTGCTGCGTGAGCACAAAAAAAGGCCGGAGCCCTTGCGGACTCCGGCCTTTTTTACTGGCAGGCGGCCCGCACGAAGCGGGCCCGGCCAATTACGCAGCCAGCAGCTGGCGCAGCACGAACGGCAGGATGCCGCCATGCTTGTAGTAGTCGACTTCGATCGGGGTGTCGATACGCAGCAGCACTTGCACTTCCTGCGATTCGCCGTTTTCGCGGTGGATCACCAGGGTGGCCAGTTGTTGCGGCTTGATCTCGCCTTCCAGGCCCTTCAGGTCGTAGGTTTCCTTGCCGGTGATGCCCAGCGACTCGACGCTGTCGTTGCCGATGAACTGCAGCGGCAGCACGCCCATGCCGACCAGGTTCGAGCGGTGGATACGCTCGTACGAGCGCACGACCACGGCCTTCACGCCCAGCAGCTGGGTGCCCTTGGCGGCCCAGTCGCGCGACGAGCCGGTGCCGTACTCTTCGCCGCCGAAGATCATGGTCGGGGTGCCTTCCGCCACGTACTTCATTGCCGCGTCGTAGATCGACATCTGTTCGCCGGTCGGCTGGTGGATCGTGATGCCGCCTTCGACTGCGGAACCGTCGGCTTTCGGCGGGATCATCTTGTTCTTGATGCGCACGTTGGCGAAGGTGCCGCGCATCATGATCTCGTGGTTGCCGCGGCGCGAGCCGTAGGAGTTGAAGTCCGCCTTCAGGACGTTGTGCTCCTTCAGCCATTTACCGGCCGGGCCGTCTTCCTTGATCGAACCGGCCGGGGAGATGTGGTCGGTGGTGATCGAGTCGCCGAACACGCCCAGCGCGCGAGCGCCGGTGATGCCGGTGGCGGCTGCCTTCGGGGTCATCTCGAAGTCGGCGAAGAACGGCGGCTCGGCGATGTAGGTCGATTCGGGCCAGTTGTACACCTGGCCTTCGGTCGACGACACGCGCTGCCACAGTTCGCCCGGGTTGCCCTTCACGTCGGCGTAGTTCTTCTTGAAGACTTCCGAGTTCATCGCGAAGCGCATCAGTTCGCCCACTTCCTGCGACGACGGCCAGATGTCGCCCAGGTAGACGTCGACACCGTTGGTGTCCTTGCCGACCGGCTCGCTCATCAGGTCCTTGGTCATGTTGCCGGCGATCGCATAGGCGACGACCAGCGGCGGCGAGGCCAGGAAGTTCGAACGGATGTTCGGGTGGATACGCGCTTCGAAGTTACGGTTGCCCGACAGGACGGCCGAGGCGACGATGTCGTTCTCGGTGATCGCCGCGTTCAGTTCCGGGGTCAGGTCGCCGGCGTTGCCGATGCAGGTGGTGCAGCCGTAGGCGGTCACGCCGAAGCCCAGCTTCTCCAGGTAAGGCAGCAGGCCGGCGGCGGTCAGGTACTCGGTGACCACGCGCGAGCCGGGGGCCAGCGAGGACTTGATGTGCGGCGCCACGGTCAGGCCGCGCTCGACGGCCTTCTTGGCCAGTAGGCCGGCGGCCAGCAGCACGCTCGGGTTCGAGGTGTTGGTGCACGAGGTGATGGCGGCGATCAGGACGTCGCCGTTCTTCACGCGCACGCCGTTGCTGGTCTCGTAGACCTTGTTCAGGTCTTCCGGCGACTTGTTGAAGCCGTTCTGGGTGGTCGGCTTGCTGAACAGGTCGGTGAAGGTGTTCTTCACCGAGCCCAGTTCGATACGGTCCTGCGGACGCTTCGGGCCTGCCAGCGACGGGGTCACGGTCGACAGGTCGAGGGTCACCACGCGGGTGTACTCGATCTCGCCTTCCTGCGGGATGCCGAACATGCCCTGGGCCTTGTAGTAGTTCTCGAAGGCCGCCAGTTCTTCTTCGGTACGGCCGGTGCCGCGGAAGTAGTCGACGGTCGCTTCGTCGACCGGGAAGAAGCCCATGGTCGCGCCGTATTCCGGAGCCATGTTGCCGATGGTCGCGCGGTCGGTGGTCGACAGCGAGCGGGTACCTTCGCCGAAGAACTCGACGAACTTGCCCACGACTTTCTCTTTGCGCAGCAGCTCGGTGATGGTCAGCACCAGGTCGGTCGCGGTGCAGCCTTCGCGCAGCTTGCCCTTCAGGTTGACGCCGATGACGTCCGGGGTCAGGAAGTAGACCGGCTGGCCCAGCATGCCCGCCTCGGCTTCGATGCCGCCCACGCCCCAGCCGACGACGCCGACGCCGTTGATCATGGTGGTGTGCGAGTCGGTGCCGACCAGGGTGTCCGGGTAGTACACGTCGCCCTGGCGCATCACGCCGCGGGCCAGGTATTCCAGGTTGACCTGGTGGACGATGCCGAAGCCCGGCGGGACGACGCCGAAGGTGTCGAAGGCCTGCATGCCCCACTTCATGAACTGGTAGCGCTCGTTGTTGCGCTGGAATTCCAGCTTCATGTTCAGGTCCAGCGCGCCCGGCTCGCGGAAGTGGTCGATGGTGACCGAGTGGTCGACCACCAGGTCGACCGGCACCAGCGGCTCGATCTTCTTCGGATCGGCGCCCATCTTGGCGGCGACGTTGCGCATCGCGGCCAGGTCGGCCAGCAGCGGCACGCCGGTGAAGTCCTGCAGCACGACGCGGGCCACGACGAACGGGATCTCGTCGGTGCGCTCGGCGGTCGCGCCCCAGTTGGCGAGCTGCTTGACGTGTTCTTCGGTGACCTTCTTGCCGTCGCAGTTACGCAGGACGGATTCCAGGACGATACGGATCGACACCGGCAGGCGCGACAGGTTCACACCGAGGGCTTCGCCCAGGGCCGGCAGCGAGTAGTACTGGCCGGTCTGGCCGGCGCCCGCCGGGAATTCCTTCAGTGTGTTCAGGGTGTTGCGAGACATAATCTCTCCTTCAGTGGGGATATGTTGTTATTCCGGGTACTGCAAAATTACAACCAGGCGATCCGACGGTGGCAGCCGCGGATCAGCCATTCTTTTCCGCAGGCGCCGCCGCGACTACCGGCGCCGCCTGCTGGGCGTTCTTGCATTCGTTGGCCAGCTGGCGGTTCAGCTTCGAGTCCAGCAGGATGCCCTTGGCCGGGATGCCGATCCAGATCAGGCCCCAGTAGGGGTTCTCGAAGCGCAGCGCGCCGGTGGTGGTGCCCACGCGGTTCAGGCGGTGCAGGCGCTTCTTCCAGCGCAGCGCGATGTGGCCATCGTCGGCGGCGTTGGTGTAGATCGTGATCTTGTTGCCCAGTTCGCAGGCGTATTCGGTGACGACCGTATCGGTGATGTCCGGTTCGGCTTCGTCCTCGGCGCTGAAGGCGGGGGCGGCGACGGCCGCTGCGGCGGCTCCGGCAGCGGCGGCTTTCGCGGCTTTCCTTGCCTTCGGCTTGGCTTTGGCATCGGCCTTGGCCTTGGCTTTCAGGACCGCTTCGGCCTTCGGGTGTTTTTCGGGTGCTGCGTGGGCCGGCGCGCAGACGCCGGCGGCCGCCAGCGCGAGGGTGAGAACAGGCGCGCGCGCGGCCAGGAGACGGGAGAGGAGGGTGGCCATCAGTTGGAATCCGTGTAGTTGACGATTGCGGCCGCGGCTTCCGGCAGCGCCAGGCCTGCCAGCTTCGCGCGCTGCAAAACGGTCCAATAATATCGGTAGCTCGCGCGGTCGTGCAAGCGGCCGTGCTGGGCGATGGGGCCCCATCCGGCGGCCATCGCCTCGGTCAGGATGTTGGTGGCTTCGTTTACCTCCGACAGGCGCGGCGTGAAAGCCTTCAGGATCGGCTTGATCTGGTCCGGGTGGATGCTCCACATGCGGGTGAAGCCGAATTCCGCGCCGGCGCGCTGGGCGTCGTTGGCCACCACCGCGCTGTCCTTGATGTCGGTGGTGACGTTATGCGAGGGCACCTTGCCGTGCGCGTGGCAGGCCGCCACCATCTCCAGTTTCGCGCGCACCACCAGCGGGTGGGTGAACTGGGCCGGCGTGCGCATCGCGCTGGCCGGCACCGCGCCGTAGTGGCTCGAGACGAAGTCCATGATGCCGAAGGAGAGGCACTCGACCTGGGGCAGGGCGGCGATGTCGTAGGCCGCGCGCAGGGCGCCGTGGGTCTCGATCAGTACGTGCACCGGCAGATCGGTGCGGCCGGTTCTGGCCGCATGCTGGTTGATCAGGTCGATGGCGCGGATGACTTCGTCGACGCTGTCCACCTTCGGCAGCACCACGTAGGCCAGGCGGCTTGCCGTGGCGCCGACGATGGCGGCGACGTCGCCGGCGAAGTGCGGACTCCTGGTGTCGTGCAGGCGCACGCCGATGCGGTTGAAGCGGTTGTCCTCGCTATTGATCAATTGGGTGACCAGCAGCGCGTGCTCGACCTCGCCGCCGGCGACGGCGCCGTCCTCGCAGTCGAAGGTGATGTCGAAGACGGGCCCAAGCTCTTGTTGCAGGGCCATCGATTTGCGCATCAGCTTCTCCGAGCCGCAATAGTGATCGCAGGCCGGGAGGAGGAGCGGTTGGCGTTTGCCCTGGAATAAAACCTCGGAAGGGTGCATGGTATGTCTTGAAACGAATCGGCCATGCGGCGCGAGCGGGTCGCAAGGCATGGCGCGGTGAGCGCGGTCCGCCGGATGCGGGCCGCGCCGGTAGTGATGCTTAGGCGAGCAGGTGAGCGACGCCGGCTTTCTCTTCTTCGAGTTCTTTCAGCGTCAGGTTGATGCGTTCCTGCGAGAAGGCGTCGATGTCCAGGCCCTGGACGATCTTGTACTCGCCGTTCTCGGTGGTCACCGGGAAGCCGAACATGGTGCCTTCCGGGATGCCGTACGAACCGTCCGACGGGATGCCCATGGTGGTCCACTTGCCGCCCGTGCCCAGCACCCAGTCACGCACGTGGTCGATCGCCGCGTTGGCTGCCGAAGCGGCCGACGATGCGCCGCGCGCGTCGATGATGGCGGCGCCGCGCTTGCCGACGGTCGGCAGGAAGGTGTCGCGGTTCCAGACGTCGTCGTTGATCGCTTCCTTGACCGACTGGCCGTCGATGGTGGCGAAGCGGTAGTCGGCGTACATGGTCGGCGAGTGGTTGCCCCACACGACCATCTTCTCGATCGAACCGACCGGCTTGCCCAGCTTGGCGGCGACTTGCGACAGGGCGCGGTTGTGGTCCAGGCGCAGCATGGCGGTGAAGTTCTTGGCCGGCAGGTTCGGGGCCGACTTCATGGCGATGTAGGCGTTGGTGTTGGCCGGGTTGCCGACCACCAGGACCTTGACGTCACGCGAAGCGACGGCGTCCAGGGCCTTGCCCTGCACGGTGAAGATCTGGGCGTTGGCTTCCAGCAGGTCCTTGCGCTCCATGCCCGGGCCGCGCGGACGGGCGCCGACCAGCAGGGCCACGTCGGCATCCTTGAAGGCGGTCATCGGATCGGCGTGGGCGGTCATGCCGGCCAGCAGCGGGAATGCGCAGTCGTCGATCTCCATCATGACGCCCTTCAGCGCCTTCTGTGCCTTCTCGTTGTCGATTTCGAGCAGCTGCAGGATGACCGGCTGGTCCTTGCCCAGCATGTCGCCGTTGGCGATGCGGAACAGCAGGGAATAGCCGATCTGGCCGGCCGCGCCGGTAACGGCGACGCGCATTGGGGTTTTAGCCATGATGAATCTCCAAAGTGGGAATGAAAACGGTCGAGCCGGTGGATGCCTGTTTGGGAAAACGTCAATGATACCAAAAGAGGCATCCTGTCAAATGGATATCGCGCGCGCACTCGCAGGGGGTGCCGGCGGGACGCACGGAGGTCCAGTTCGACCGCGAGTGTATGCCTCCGTCGTTCACTCTGTCAATTCATATCATATGTCTTATATAAGACACATGTGTTGAAGGTCATATACTGGACTCAGGTGCGCATTTGTGGTGAAATCGTGGTCTATGAATCCCGTTCCGCCACAGAGCAGCGATGCGCCCGGTGCCGACGCGTCGCCGTCGTTCCGTCCGCTGTACCAGCAGATCAAGGCCCTGATCACCCAGAGCCTGCAGTCGGGCGAGTGGAAGCCGGGCGAACTGATGCCGAGCGAAGTCGAACTGGCCGGACGCTTCAAGGTCAGCCAGGGCACGGTGCGCAAGGCCATCGACGAACTCGCGGCCGAGAACCTGGTGGTGCGCCGCCAGGGCAAGGGCACCTTCGTCGCCACCCACGCGGAAGAGCGCGCGCACTTCCGCTTCCTGCGCCTGATGCCCGACGAGGGCGTCCCCCATCATCCCGACAACCGCTTCATCGCCGTGCTGCGCATCCGCGCCACGGCCGAGGTCGCGCGCCTGCTCGAGCTGAATTCGGGCGACACCGTCGTCTACATCAAGCGCGTGCAGTCCTTCGACGGGGTGCCGACCATCCTGGAAGAGCTGTGGCTGCCGGGGCAGCTGTTCAAGGGCCTGACGGCCGAGCGGCTGGTGGAATACAAGGGGCCGATGTACGGATTGTTCGAGTCGGAATTCGGCACCCGCATGATCCGCGCGACCGAGAAGATCCGGGCGGTGGCGGCGGACGCGGCGGCGGCCGAGCACCTGAAGGTGGCGGAAGGCACGCCCCTGCTGTGCGCGGACCGGGTGTCGTTCTCGTACGGCGACAAGCCGGTGGAATTGCGCCGCGGGATCTACTCGACGGCGCGTCACCATTACCAGAATGAGTTGTCGTAATGGAATGAGGTTTTAGCAGGACTGCGGGAGCCGGCCGGTCCCCTGCAGTAATCGCATGAAGCGATTAAAATAAGTTGGTTTTGGGAAAGCGACGAACAGTACCCGGTTTGCCGCGCGGCTCACGATTCCTTTGTCGGGATTTGGAGCCGGTCACAAAATCGGCGAGAATGAAGGGTTCACTACAATACTGTCGTCATAAGGGAGGTGTTACATGTCCGAAGCCGTGAGAGAAGCTGCAAAAAAAGGGCGGCCGGAGTTCCGCAACGTTGGCATTGGGGATATTACTGGTAAATATCGCATGCCGCCATCGGCCATCGTGTCGATCCTGCACCGCGTCAGCGGCGCCGGTCTGTTCCTGTTCCTGCCGTTCCTGCTGTACCTGCTGCAGGAAAGCCTGCGTTCCGAGATTTCGTACGGCCACTTCGCGGGCATCGTCGATAACTGGTTCGCCAAGATCATCCTGCTGGGCCTGTCCTGGGCCTACCTGCACCACTTCACCGCGGGCGTGCGCCACCTGTTCATGGACAACCACCTGGCCCTGGACAAGGACGCGGCACAGAAGACCGCACGCTGGGTGCTGATCATCAGCCTGGTACTGACCGCGCTGGTCGGCCTGAAACTGTTCGGAGTGTTTTAATCATCATGGCAACCAAGAATAATATCGGTCCGCGCCGCCTCGTCGTCGGCGCCCACTACGGCGTGAAGGACTGGCTGGCGCAGCGCGTCACCGCCATCGTCATGGCCGCGTACACCATCGTGCTGCTGGTCTCCTTCCTGACCGCGCAGGACTTCTCTTACGAAGGCTGGGCAGGCCTGTTCGCGAAACAGTGGTTCAAGCTGTTCTCGCTGGTGACCTTCCTCGGCCTGTTCTACCACGCCTGGGTCGGCATCCGTGACATCTGGATGGACTATATCAAGTCGGCAGGCCTGCGCCTGTTCCTGATGCTGGCGACGATCTTCTGGCTGCTCGCCTGCGCCGCCTGGACCGTGCAAATTCTCTGGAGTGTGTAATCGTGGCAGCTATCAAAACTGCAATCCCTACCCGTCGCTTTGACGCGGTCATCGTTGGCGCCGGCGGTTCCGGCATGCGCGCATCGCTGCAACTGGCCGAAGCCGGCCTGAACGTCGCGGTGCTGTCGAAGGTGTTCCCGACCCGTTCCCACACCGTCGCCGCCCAGGGCGGCATCGGCGCCTCGCTCGGCAACATGAGCGAGGACGACTGGTACTGGCACATGTTCGACACCGTCAAGGGCGGCGACTACCTCGGCGACCAGGATGCAATCGAATTCATGTGCCGCGAAGCCCCGAAGGTCGTGTACGAGCTCGAACACTTCGGCATGCCGTTCGACCGCAACCCGGACGGCACCATCTACCAGCGCCCGTTCGGCGGCCACACCGCGAACTTCGGCGAGAAGCCGGTCCAGCGCGCCTGCGCCGCGGCCGACCGTACCGGCCACGCGCTGCTCCATACGCTCTATCAACGTAACGTCCGCGCCCGCACCCACTTCTTCGTGGAGTGGATGGCCCTCGACCTGATCCGCGACGCCGAAGGCGACGTGGTTGGCGTGATGGCCCTGGAAATGGAAACCGGCGACGTGATGATCCTGGAAGCGAAGACCACCATCTTCGCCACCGGCGGCGCAGGCCGCATCTTCGCCGCATCGACCAACGCCTTCATCAACACCGGCGACGGCATGGGCATGGCGGCACGCGCCGGCCTGCCGCTGCAGGACATGGAGTTCTGGCAGTTCCACCCGACCGGCGTGGCCGGCGCGGGCGTCCTCATCACCGAGGGTGTGCGCGGCGAGGGCGGCATCCTGATCAACTCGGAAGGCGAGCGCTTCATGGAACGCTACGCACCGACCCTGAAGGACCTGGCGCCGCGCGACTTCGTCTCGCGTTCGATGGACCAGGAGATCAAGGAAGGCCGCGGCGTGGGCCCGAACAAGGACCACGTGCTGCTGGACCTGCGCCACATCGGCGCCGACACCATCAAGAAGCGCCTGCCGTCGATCCTGGAAATCGGCCACAAGTTCGCCAACGTCGACGCGACCAAGGAACCGATCCCGGTCGTCCCGACCATCCACTACCAGATGGGCGGCATCCCGACCAACATCCACGGTCAAGTGGTTGCTCCCGACGGCGCCGGCGGCCAGAAGATCGTCAACGGCCTGTACGCGATCGGCGAATGCGCCTGCGTCTCGGTCCACGGCGCGAACCGCCTGGGCACCAACTCGCTGCTCGACCTGGTGGTCTTCGGCCGCGCGGCCGGCAACCACGTGGTCGCCTCGAACCTGAAGCAGAAGCTGAACAAGCCGCTCCCGAGCGATGCCGCCGACTTCGCGCTTGACCGCCTGAACCGCCTCGAGACCTCGACCGGCGGCGAGAAGGTCCAGCACGTGGCCAACGACATCCGCGCCACCATGCAGAAGTACTGCGGCGTGTTCCGTACCCAGGAACTGCTGGATACGGGCGTCAAGGAAATCATGAAGCTGGACGAGCGCCGCAAGCACGTCTCCTTCCAGGACAAGTCGAAGGTGTTCAACACCGCCCGCGTGGAAGCGCTGGAACTCGACAACCTGATCGAGACCGCCAAGGCGACCATCGTGTCGGCCGCTGCCCGTCCGGAATCGCGCGGCGCCCACGCCCACAGCGACTACCCGAACCGCGACGACGAGAACTGGATGAAGCACACCCTGTTCTTCTCGGAAGGCAACCGACTCGAGTACAAGCCGGTCGTCACCAAGCCGCTGACCGTCGATACCTTCAAGCCGAAGGCACGTACTTTCTAAATTTCGTGCGGGGCCGCGTCATCGGATGCGGCCCGCGCAGTCAAGTAAAACACAGGTAAAAACATGGCACGCACCGTCCAACTGAAGATCTACCGCTACGATCCGGACAAGGATACGAAGCCTTACATGCAAGACGTCACCGTCGAGCTGAAAGACACCGACAAGATGCTGCTCGACGCACTGCAGCGCATCAAGTCCGACGTCGACGACTCGCTGGCGCTGCGCCGCTCCTGCCGCGAAGGCGTGTGCGGTTCGGACGCAATGAACATCAACGGCAAGAACGGCCTGGCCTGCACCACCAACCTGAACGAGCTGACCCAGCCGATCGTGCTGCGTCCCCTCCCGGGCCTGCCGGTGGTGCGCGACCTGATCGTCGACATGACCAACTTCTTCAAGCAGTACCACTCGATCAAGCCGTTCCTGATCAACGACTCGATCAAGCCGGAGAAGGAACGCCTGCAGTCGCCGGAAGAGCGCGAAGAGCTCGACGGCCTGTACGAGTGCATCCTGTGCGCCTGCTGCTCGACCTCCTGCCCGTCGTTCTGGTGGAACCCGGACAAGTTCGTTGGCCCGGCCGGCCTGCTGCAGGCCTACCGCTTCATCGCCGACTCGCGCGACGAAGCCACCAACGAGCGCCTGGACAACCTGGAAGACCCGTACCGCCTGTTCCGCTGCCACTCGATCATGAACTGCACGGACGTGTGCCCGAAGGGCCTGAATCCGAACAAGGCGATCGGCAAGATCAAGGAATTGCTGGTTCGCCGCGCGATTTGATTTCGCCGCAGTTCAAGCGTGGTTTGAACGCGCGGGCAGGGTAATTTCGGGCAATGCCCGGAATGACAAACGCCCACGCGTTCGACCAGTCGCGGAAAATCGCGGCAACTCGCAGCATCGTTCAGTAAAGATGCCGCAAATACAGTAAAAGTACCGTACTGCCTAAACCCGGCATGCGGAGTATGATGTTGACCCAACAACGGACTCTAGTGAACACGCATCAATCCGACCCTTCGAACCGCGCCCGCCTGCGCTGGCGCGCTCGCCGTGGCTTGCTCGAAAACGATTTGATCCTCACGCGCTTCCTGGATGCGCATGAAGAAGCGTTGAGCGACGAGGACGTCGATGCGCTGACCCGCTTGCTGGACCTGGCGGACAACCCGCTGATGGACCTGCTGCTGGGCCGGGCCGAGCCCGAAGGCGAGGTCGACCAGCCGCATGTGCGGGCCTTGCTGGCGCGTCTGCGGCAGGCGTAGTTCGAGACCTACCGCCAGAATTCGTATTTGTTTTTAGATCCACTCCCACAAGAAGGAAGTGCCATGAATATCTCTGATACCAAAGCCACCCTGTCGTTCTCCGACGGCAGCCCGTCGGTCGACATGCCGATCTACAAAGGCACCATCGGCCCGGACGTTATCGACATCCGCAAGCTGTACGGCCAGACCGGCAAGTTCACCTACGACCCTGGCTTCATGTCGACCGCCTCGTGCAACTCGAGCATCACCTACATCGACGGTGACAAGGGCGAGCTGCTGTACCGCGGCTACCCGATCGAGCAACTGGCCGTCAACTGCGACTTCCTGGAAACCTGCTACCTGCTGCTGAACGGCGAACTGCCGAACGCCGCGCAGAAGGCCGAGTTCGAGAACACCGTGACCCGTCACACGATGATCCACGAACAGATGCAGTTCTTCTTCCGCGGCTTCCGCCGCGACGCGCACCCGATGTCGGTCCTGGTCGGCACCGTCGGCGCCCTGGCATCGTTCTACCACGACTCGCTCGACATCAACGATCCGAAGCAGCGCGAAATCTCGGCGATCCGCCTGATCGCCAAGCTGCCGACCCTGGTCGCCATGGCATACAAGTACTCGATCGGCCAGCCGTTCATGTACCCGCGCAACGACCTGTCGTACAGCGCGAACTTCATGCACATGATGTTCGGTAACCCGTGCGAAGAGTACAAGGTCAACGACGTGCTGGTGCGCGCCCTGGACCGCATCCTGATCCTGCACGCCGACCACGAGCAGAACGCCTCGACCTCGACCGTCCGCCTGGCCGGTTCGTCGGGCGCCAACCCGTTCGCCTGTATCGCAGCCGGCATCGCCTGCCTGTGGGGCCCGGCGCACGGCGGCGCCAACGAAGCCGCCCTGACCATGCTGAAGGAAATCGGCTCGGTCGAGAACATCCCGGCCTTCATCGAGAAGGTCAAGGACAAGAACTCGGGCGTGAAGCTGATGGGCTTCGGTCACCGCGTCTACAAGAACTTCGACCCGCGCGCCAAGCTGATGCGCGAAACCTGCCACGAAGTGCTGAACGAACTGGGCCTGCAGGACGACCCGCTGTTCAAGCTGGCGATGGAACTGGAAAAGATCGCCCTGAACGACGAATACTTCGTGTCGCGCAAGCTGTACCCGAACGTCGACTTCTACTCGGGCATCGTGCAGTCGGCCCTGGGCATCCCGGTCTCGCTGTTCACCGGCATCTTCGCGATGGCCCGTACCGTCGGCTGGATCGCCCAGTGGAACGAAATGATCGCCGATCCGGAACAGAAGATCGGCCGTCCGCGCCAGCTGTTCGTCGGTTCGCCGGTGCGCGACGTGCCGGGCATCGACAAGCGCTGATCTTTAACGCGGCGTCATCAAGAAGCGGGCTTCGGCCCGCTTTTTTCGTTCCTGGCGCGTTTGCGGCCCGTTCATGGCGCTACACTGGGCGCCAGGCTTCATTCTCACGCAACGGGAGCAGACATGGCACGCCTACCTTTCAAGACCGTCGACGTCTTCACCACCGTCCCGTTCAAGGGCAACCCGGTCGCCGTCGTGCTCGACGCCGCCGGCCTCTCGACGGCGCAGATGCAGCAGATCGCAAGCTGGACCAACCTGTCGGAGACGACCTTCGTGCTGCCCGCGACGGACAAGGGGGCGGACTACCAGGTCCGCATCTTCACGCCCGGCGCCGAGCTGCCGTTCGCCGGCCATCCCACGATCGGCACCGCGCATGCCCTGCTGGAAACGGGCCTCGTGGAGGCGGAGAACGGTACCCTGGTGCAGCAATGCGCAGCCGGATCGATCAGGCTGACGGTCGAGGGGGCGGGGCAGGAGGCGCCCTGGATCTCGTTCGACCTGCCGGCGCCGGCCTTCACCGCCCTCGATGCGGGCCAGGCCGCGCAACTCGAATCGATCCTCGGCGCCGACCTGGAAGTCAACGTCGTGCCCTACCTGGTCGACGTCGGCCCGCGCTGGGTGATCGCCCAGCTGACCAGCGCCCGTGCGGTGCTGGCCTGCGCGCCCGACCTGCAGCGCATGAAGGCGCAGGATGTCAGGGACAGGCATACCGGCGTCGTGATCTTCGGCCCGCACGATCCGGGCGGCCGCGCGGGCATCGAAGTGCGCGCCTTCGCGCCGGCCCACGGCGTCAACGAGGATCCGGTATGCGGCAGCGGCACCGGCGCGGTGGCGGCCTACCTGCGCCATACCGGGCAGCTCGGGACCTTCGGCGCCGAGCTGCTGGCCACCCAGGGCGAGATGGTCGGGCGCGCGGGCGTGCTGCGGCTGTCGATCTCGGAAGAGGCGATCCGGGTCGGCGGCAATGCGCTGACCTGCGTCGACGGGACCCTGTCCGTCTGAGCGCCCGAACGAGCGCCCGAACGCCTGAGGCGGCTCCCTGCCGCCTTCGGGTACAGTAGCGCTCTTTCGGCCACTATTGAAGAGCAGAGCATGTCATATCCCTACCTGAGCGACGTGGTGAGGGCACTCACCGGCCTCGACCTCCCGCTGCCGTTCGCCACCTTCGGCATCCTGGTGGCATGCGCCATGTTCGCCGCGGCCGGCTGCCTGGGCGCCGAGCTGCGCCGCCTGTACGAGGCCGGAGCGTTGCTGCCGGGACGGCGCCGCGTGCGGGGCAGGGACGGAAGCGAGGACTGGGTCGTCAAGCCGCCGCACGAACTGGTCTCCAACCTGACCATGCTGGTGATGTTCACCGGGATCGTCGGCGCGCGGCTCTTCCACATCCTCGAGAACACGGCCCAGTTCCAGGCCGACCCGTGGTCGATGATCTTCAGCCGCGCCGGGTTCAGCGTGTTCGGCGGCCTGATCGTCGGTACCCTGGCCGGGCTGGTCTACGTGCGCCGCTGGCAACTGCCGGTGCGGCCGATGCTGGACGCCGTCGCGCCGGCCATGATGCTGGGCTACGCGATCGGCCGGCTCGGCTGCCAGGTGGCGGGCGACGGCGACTGGGGCATCGCGGCGAACATGGCGCTGAAGCCCGACTGGCTGCCGACCTGGTTCTGGGCCCAGACCTACGACAACAACATCTACGGCGAGGTCATCGCCGCGCCGGGCGTCTATCCGACGCCGGTCTACGAGTCGTTCATGGCGCTGGGCTGCTTCGCGCTGCTGTGGGCGCTGCGCAGGCATCCGTTCGGGACCGGCTGGCTGTTTTCGCTGTACCTGCTGCTGGCCGGCGCCGAGCGCATGCTGGTCGAGCAGATCCGGGTGAACCCGCCGTACGACATCGGCGGCGTCCACGCGACCCAGGCCGAACTCATCGCGGCCGCCCTGGTCGTCGCCGGCATTGTCGGGCTGGTCCTGCTCGGCCGCCGCAAGGAAGTGCGTCCCGGGACGGGCGCGGCACGCTCCACCGCCTGACAACACCGGCATCCGCCGGAACGTGCGTTCCAGAACAGTGCTTTCCGGCAGCCCGCTCTAGTATCGATGGACGCATGCTCCGCTCTCCAGGCGGGGCCCATGCATCCATCCACCGGCAACCGAGCGCTCCATGGCAGTCGACCGCAAAACCCTGTTCCTCGAAGGATCCATCCCGCGCGCGCTGACGACGCTGGCGATCCCCATCATCCTGGCCAACCTGCTGCAGACCGGCTACCAGCTCACCGACGCCTTCTGGGTCGGCCGGCTGGGCGCGTCGGCGGTGGCGGCGGTCTCGGTCAGCTTCCCGGTCACCTTCCTGGTCATCGCGCTCGGTTCGGGGCTGGCGATGGCCGGGGCGACCATGACGGCGCAGTACGTCGGCGCCGGGCGCCAGGACATGGTCGACCACGTCGCGGCCCAGACCATGCTGATGGTCGCGATCACCTCGGTGGTCTTCGGCGCGCTCGGCTTCGTGCTGGCGCCCGCGCTCTTGCGGCTGCTCGGCGTCGCGCCCGAGGTCTACGCGGGCGCGCTCGGCTTCCTGCGCGTTTCTTTTGTCGGCATCATCTTCGTCTTCATGTACGCGATGTTCCAGTCGCTGATGCGCGGCGTCGGCCAGACCCGGATTCCGCTCTACATCGTGGGCGGCACCGTGCTGCTGAACTTCGTGCTCGACCCGCTGTTCATTTTCGGATGGGGGCCGGTGCCGGGGCTGGGCGTGATGGGGGCAGCCTACGCGACATTGACGACGCAGGCGCTGGCGGCGGGGCTGGGCATGCTGATCTTCCTGCGCGGACGGCACGGCATCGCGCTGCACTGGCGGGCTTTCCGCCCCGATCCCGCCTACCTGAAGCGCGCCTTCTTCCTCGGCATTCCCGGCTCGGTCGAGCTGTCGACGCGGGCGCTGGGGTTGATGGTGATGTCCTTCCTGGTCGCCAGCTTCGGCACGCTGACGATCGCCACCTACGGCGTGGGCTCGAACATCCTGCAGGTGATCACGATTCCGGTCATGGGCGTGTCGATGGCGGTGGCGACCCTGGTCGGCCAGAACATCGGCGCCGGCAACATCGAACGCGCCGAACGCATCACCTGGCTCGGCACCGCGGCCAGCTTCCTCATCCTGACCATCCTGGGCGCGATCGCCTGGCTGTGCGCGCCGTGGCTGGTGCGCTTCTTCATCCCGGACGACCGGCAGGTGGTCGCCAACGGCGCCCACTTCATCCGCATCATGTGCCTGGCCTGGGGCGGCATCGGCGTCCAGCTGTGCATCGTGTCGGCGTTCCGGGCCTCGGGCAATATGCTCGGCGCGATGATCATCGCCATGGTCTCGCAGTGGATGATCCAGTTCCCGCTCGCCTACGTGCTGGCGAAGCACACCACGCTGGGCGCCGACGGCCTGTGGTGGTCGTTCCCTGTCACGAACGTCGCGGTGGCGCTGATCTCGCTCGCGTGGTTCGCGCGCGGCAGCTGGAAGACCGTGCGGCTGACCGAGGAGGATGCGCAGGTCGCGGAAGTCACCAAGGAAGCGATGATCGAAGAGGGCGGCCTGCGCTGAGGGCGTGGCCGCCGGTGGCGCACTTCATCCGCACGGGCTGGCGGAATGAAGTGCGGCCGGATGGTAGCCGCGTCAACGGCCGGTGCCGGTGGTGCCGGTGCTGCTGCCCGAGGTGCCGGTGCCCGAGCTTCCGGTGCCGGTGCCGGTGGTGCCGCTCGTTCCGCTCGAGCCGCTGCCGGTGGT
>DAMCRY010000007.1:0-36963 GCA_032115075.1 Massilia sp. | reverse complement strand
GGCCAGCGGGCCGGCCACGACCACGCCCAGGCCCGGCAGGACCAGGGTGGTGCCGACGGCGGCGATGCCCGCCAGGACGGCGCCGATGGTGCCGCCGATGCCGGCGCCGATGCCGGCGCCTTCGGCTGCCTTGCTGCCCAGTTCAGTGTCGGTGTCGCCGAAGTGCGTCTTGCGCGCCTCGTCGGACATCATGAGGTTGACGTCGTCTTTGGTATATCCGCGGGTCGAGATCGAGGAATAGGCGCGTTCTGCGCTGGCACGGTCCGGGAACAGGCCGGTGACCATGCGCGAATTCTGATTGTTGTTGCCGGTGGTGTCGTAGCTGCTCATGTCGAATCCTTTCGAAAGGGTCAGTGCGGGGTCGTGCAAAGAAGAATTGCAAGTAGTGAAACCATATGCCCGGCACCTCACCTCTTCTGTTCGCTGACGCACTCACCCCGGCGATTTTGGGCGGGCCGGGAAGGTTGGAAGAACGGGGCTTGCGATTCGCCGTCTAACGTTCGTTGCCGCACCGACCTGAAGGGGACTGGTCTCTAGACTTTTCTCCATGGCCACGGCAATCACGCAGTCACTGGCCTGGGGGTATGTTTTCTTAATTTGAAGGAGGTACACCATGTTATTCATCATTTGGATCGTTGTCGGTGGCATTCTGGGCTGGCTCGCCAGCATGGTCATGAAAACCGACGCAGAACAAGGCATGATTCTTAATGTCGTGGTTGGTATCGTCGGCGCCTTCCTGGGCGGCTGGCTGCTGTCGCCGCTGTTCGGCACCGGCACCATCAATTCGGACGACTTCAGCGTTTCGTCGCTGCTGGTTTCGTTCCTCGGCGCCGTCATCCTGCTGGCGATCGTGAACCTGCTGCGTCGCGGCCGCGTTCGTTAATCGTCGGTGACAAGCCCCACTTGAAAACCAACGCTTCACGCGTTGGTTTTTTTACGGCTACGGTGTTGCGTCGGCGCTCTTGCGCCGACGCTATTAACCCCTGTATTTCGCATGCGCCCCAAAGTCTTTTGGACAGTCCTGGTCACGGCCGCCCTCACCCTGGCGGGCGGCGTACTCGCGCTCAATTTCATGCCGGGCGAAAAGCAGATCGAGACCCGCCTGAGCCGCCTCTACGACAGCAACGATCCGCAGTTCCGACGCTCGCTCGGCGTCCTGCTCGGTCCGCCCATTCTCGAAGGTAACAAGGTCGAGGTCCTGCTCAACGGCGACCAGATCTTCCCCGCCATGCTGGACGCGATCCGTTCCGCGAAAAAGACGATCACCTTCGAAACCTATATCTACTGGTCCGAATCGATCGGGCAGGAATTCGCCGACGCCCTGATGGAGCGCGCCCGCGCCGGGGTCAAGGTGCACGTCATGCTCGACTTCATGGGCAGCATGAAGATGGACCTGGCCCAGATCGACGCCATGAAGGCAGCCGGCGTGCAGGTGCAGCGCTACCACAAGCCGGTGTGGTGGAAGCTGGCGCGCCTGAACAACCGCACCCACCGCAAGCTGCTGGTGATCGACGGCAAGGTCGGCTTCACGGGCGGCGTCGGCATCGCCGACCAGTGGCGCGGCAACGCCCAGGACGAGAACCACTGGCGCGACACCCATTTCCGCATCGAGGGCCCGGTGGTGGGCCAGGTGCAGGCCGTGTTCAACGACAACTGGCTGAAGGCCACCGGCACCGTGCTCGACGGTCCCGACTATTTTCCCGCCCTGGCGCCGGTGGGCGACATGCCGGCCCAGATGTTCTCCAGTTCGCCCACCGGCGGCAGCGAGTCGATGCACCTGATGTACCTGATGACGATCACCGCGGCGCGCAAGAGCATCGACCTGGCCGCCGCCTACTTCGTGCCGGACGACCTGACCATCCGCACCCTGATGGAAGCGTCCCGGCGCGGGGTGCGCGTGCGCATCCTCATGCCGGGCAAGATCATCGATTCCGACCTGGTCAAGGCCGCCTCGCGCGAGCGCTGGGGCGAGCTGCTGGCCGCGGGCGTCAAGCTGGCCGAATACCAGCCGACCATGTACCACGTGAAGGCGCTGATCGTCGACGAGCTGCTGGTCTCGGTCGGCTCGACCAATTTCGACAACCGCTCCTTCAGCATCAACGACGAGGCCAACCTCAACATCCTGCATGCCGGCTTCGCGCGCGAGCAGACCGCCATCTTCGAGGCCGACTGGAAACGCGCGAACCCGGTCACGAAAGCGGAATTCCACGAGCGCCCCTGGTGGCAGCGCGTCAGTACCAGCGTGGCCTCGCTGGTGGGCGAACAGCTGTAAAGATCAATTTTCCAGAGGGAAAGTATTGGTTTGTCTGTACGAAATATTGGTTGACGATGCATATGGGGATTACGGATACTCATGGATGCTCCGCGGAGCCCAAGAGTTCCCACCTCCATAAAGACAGACGCGAATGAAAAAGACCCTCCTCTCGCTGGCCATCCTGACCAGCTTCGCCGCACAAGCGGACGAAGGCATGTGGATGCCGCAGCAGCTGCCACAAGTAGCCAAGCAACTGAAAGCCGCCGGCCTCAAGCTCGATCCGGCTACCCTGACCAAGCTGACCGAATTCCCGATGGGCGCGATCGTGAGCCTGGGCGGCTGCTCGGCCTCCTTCGTCTCGCCGCAGGGCCTGGTCGTCACCAACCACCACTGCGTCTACAACAGCATCGCGGTCAACTCCAAGCCGGAGCGCGACCTGCTGGCCAACGGTTTCCTGGCCAAGACCCTGGACGAAGAGCTGCCGGCCGCGCCGGGCAGCCGCGTCTACGTGACCGAGGAAGTGGCCAACGTCACCGACCAGATCATTACCCCGGAAGTCGCCAAGCTGAGCGGCAAGGCGCGCATCGATGCCATCGAGAAGAACCAGAAGAAACTGGTGGCCGACTGCGAGCAATCGGCCGGCTACCGCTGCACCGTGGCCAGCTTCTACGGCGGCCTGGAGTTCTACCGCCTGAAGCAGCTCGAAATCCGTGACGTGCGCCTGGTGCACGCACCGCCGGCCGGCGTCGGCAAGTTCGGTGGCGACACCGACAACTGGATGTGGCCGCGCCACACCGGCGACTACGGCTTCTACCGCGCCTACGTGAGCAAGGACGGCAAGGCCGCCGAGTTCTCGAAGGACAACGTGCCGTACAAGCCGAAGCACGTCCTGAAGATCGCCGACCCGAGCGCGAGCGCCAAGGAAGGCGACTTCGTGATGGTGCTGGGCTATCCGGGCCGCACCAACCGCCACCGCCTGCCGTCGGAAGTCGAATCGACCTTCACCTGGAACTACCCGGCCTTCGTGCAGGCGTCGGGCGACACCCTGGCGATCATCGAGCGCGAGACCAAGAACGACCCGGCCGCCAAGCTGAAGTACGCGGGCCAGGTTGCCGGCGTCAACAACTACTACAAGAACCGCAAGGGCATGCTGACCTCGTATGCCAACAGCGACTTCCTGCAGCGCAAGACCGCCGAGCACAACGCCCTGAAGGCATGGGTCAACGCGAACCCGGCCCGCAAGGCCCAGTACGCCGCCGACATCGAGCAGGCCGAGCAGCTGATCGCCGAGCGCGACGCCGGCGCCAAGAAGAGCTTCTACCTGGGCTACGCCCAGCCGAAGTTCCTGTCCTCGGCACGCTCGCTGTACCGCCTGGCCAACGAGCGCGCCAAGCCGGACGCCGAGCGCAAGACCGGCTTCCAGGAACGCGACCTGCAGCGCTGGAACGCGATCGTGGCCGGCCAGGACCGCACCTACGACGAGAAGGTCGACAAGGCGCTGGTGCTGCACTTCCTGAGCAAGTACAACGCGCAGCCGGCGAACGAGCACGACGCCGCCTTCGACGCCGCCCTGGGCATCAAGCCGGGCATGAGCGAAGCCGAGCTGAAGGGCGCGCTGGACCGCGTCTACGCCGGTTCCAAGCTGGCCAACACGGCCGAGCGCACCGCGTGGCTGAACAAGTCGCCGGCCGACTTCCAGGCCTCGAACGACAGCTTCATCAAGGCCGCCGTCGCGATGTACGACGCGTCGATGCGCGACGAAGCCAAGGAAGAGGAACTGGCAGGCAAGATCCAGCAGGCCTACGGCAACTACATGCGCGCCAAGATCGCCTACATGAACAGCAAGGGCCAGGCCGTCTACCCGGACGCCAACGGCACCCTGCGCGTCACCTTCGGCAAGGTCACCGGCCGTGACGTCGGCGCCGACGGTACCGGTTCCTGGACCGCGTTCACGACGCCGAAGGGCATCGTGGCCAAGCACACCGGCGAGGGCGAGTTCAACGCCCCGGCGGCCCAGCTGGCGGCGATCCAGGCCAAGGACTTCGGCAAGTACGTCGATCCGAAGCTGAAGACCGTGCCGGTCAACTACCTGGCGACGCTGGACATCACCGGCGGCAACTCGGGTTCGGCCGCGCTGAACGCGAAGGGCGAGCTGATCGGCCTGGCCTTCGACGGCACCCTGGACTCGATCATCTCGGACTGGGACTTCAACAAGGCCATGACCCGCTCGATCCAGGTCGACAGCCGCTACATGCTGTGGAACATGAAGCACGTGGACAAGGCCGACAACCTGCTGAAGGAAATGGGCGTGCAATAAGCGTCCTGCTGGCGCCCTCGGGCGCCATGCATGAAAAAGCCACGCGGCCGCAAGACCGCGTGGCTTTTTCTTTTCAAGCCTCCGTTCGTGCAGTTCGTCGCGCGTCGGATGCGAGCATGCAGGCGCGCCGCTATGCTCCTTTCATCGATAGTGAAAGGACTGGCATGAAAAAGACCTGGCTACTCTGCGGCGCCCTCCTTGCGCTGGCCTGCTCCGGCGCGACGGCGCAGGAAACACCTGATCCGTACGCGAAGGCACGCACCATCATCGAGGACCTGAACCGCATCAGCGCGCCGTCCGGCGTGCAGGAATCCTACAAGGTCCGCATCGGCGGCGTCGACCAGTGGCTCAGCGTGCGCGGCCAGGACCGCGCCAACCCGATGATCCTGTTCGTGCACGGCGGCCCGGCCTCCCCCATCACGCCGACCATGTGGCAGTTCCAGCGCCCGGTCGAGGAATACTTCACGGTGGTGAACTGGGACCAGCGCGGCGCCGGCAAGAGCTATGCCGAAGCCGATCCGGAAAAAGTCGGCGCAACGATCCGCATCGAGCGCTACGTCGACGATGCCATCGAAGTGGCCGAGCACCTGAAGGCGAAATACGGCAAGCGCAAGCTCATCCTGATGGGGCACAGCTGGGGCACCATCGTCGGCATGCATGCAGCCCTCAAGCGCCCCGACCTGTTCCACGCCTATGTCGGCATTGGCCAGGTGCTGAACGTGCGCGAGAACGAGCGCATCAGCTTCGACTACGCCTACGAACGCGCCAGGCGCGAGAACAATGCCGAAGCGGTCAAGGAAATGGCATCGATCGCGCCCTACCCTGGCGACCAGCCGATCACGCGCGAACGTATCGTCATCGCCCGTAAATGGCCTCAACACTACGGCGGCCTGTCCGCCTTCCGCAGCGAATCCGGCTATTTCTTCCGCGGTCCGCTGCTCTCGCCCGAGTACACCCCGAGCCAGGTGAAGGATATCGACAAGGGGAGCGTGCTGACCCTGGGCCGCGTGCTGCCAGAGTTCCTCAATGTCGATTTTTCAAACGTGAAGCGCTTCCCGATCCCTGTCGTCATGTTCCTGGGACGGCACGATTACACGACGCCGGCGGCACCGACGGTCAGCTGGATGGAGAGAGTCGACGCCCCGTACAAGCGCATCGTCTGGTTCGAGCGCTCGGCGCACATGGTGCCGTGGGAAGAGCCCGGCAAGACTTTGGTCAGTCTGCTGGAGGTGGTCAGGCCGCTGGTGAAGTGACGATCGATTCCAGCTCGGCAGCAATCTGTTGCGCCAGCTGGTGAATATGAAAACCGTCGACGAAGCCGTGGTGCGCCTGCACCGAGAACGGCAGCTCGAGGCGGCCGCCCGGCGCGTCCCGGAACTTGCCCCAGGCGAGGGACGGGATATCCGGATGCGCCAGCGAGGCGCTCGGATGCTGGATCGAGGTGAAGGCCAGCCACGGGATGCAGGTGATGAAGACCTGTTCCTTGGCTTCGCGCGGCGACAGGGCGCGATAGGCCGCGTTCAGTTCCGTCATGGCGCTCGCCTCCTCGCGCGCCGCGATGCCGCGCGCGAAGAATTCGCGCAGGTCGTCGCTCCAGTCGAACAGGGCGAAGTTCAGGTCGTCATGCTGGTTGGTCACCGTGAACGACGGGCGCAGGCGCTCGATGCGGAACACCTCGCCGTCCAGCAGGCGGTAGCGGAAGTTCTCGATCTTCAGCGTCGCGCGCAGCACGGCGCACAGCAGCACGTGGAAGGGCCCCAGGCCCTGCTCCCTGCACCAGGGCCGGAAATCCGGCAGCTCGAGCGGGAAGCACAGGTTGACCGCGGCGCTGTCCATGCCGTCGAACAGGTTGAAGCGGTCGCGCCGCCGTTCGAATCTTTCCACTACCGCCTCTACGACCGATCGGGATTACGGGGCCTTGTTCAGGCGGCTGTGGCGCACGCTGTACAGGAAGTAGGTCGCGACCGCCACGCCCATCCAGATGAAGAACACGCGGAAGGTGGCCGGGGACAGGTCCTTCATGATGTACAGGCAGGCGCATACCGACAGGCCCGGGATCACGTAGGGACCGAAGGGCACGCGGAAGTTGCCCGGCTCGCCCTGCCCCTGCTTGGCGCGGATCACCGGCACCGCGATCGAGACCACGATGAAGGCGGTCAGGGTGCCCATGCTCACCATGTCCCACAGGAAGGTCGCGTCGACCAGGCCGGCCACCACGGCCACCACGGCGCAGACGATGACGGTGTTGCTGGTCGGGGCCAGCGTGCGCTTGTTCACCTTCTGGAAGGTCTTCGGGATCAGGCCGTCGCGGCTGATCGCGTACAGGATGCGGGTCTGGCCGTAGATCGTCACCAGGGTCACCGAGAACACCGAGACCACCGCGCCGGCCGACAGCACCAGCGCCGGCCAGGCCTGGCCGGTGACGTTCTGCAGGATCACCGACAGGCCGGCCTGCTGGCCCGCGAACATGTGCGAGGGCTGGGCGCCCATCGCCGCCACGGCCACCAGCAGGTAGAAGGCGGTCACGATCAGGAGCGCCGCCAGGATGCCGATCGGGACGTTGCGGCGCGGGTTGTTGGTCTCTTCGCCGGCGGTGGCGATGGTGTCCAGGCCGATGAAGGAGAAGAACACGGTGCCGGCGGCGGCGGTCACGCCGGCCATGCCCACGAAGCCGCTGTCGGCGTCCGGGTTGAAGAAGGGCGTGAAGTTGGCGGTATCGAAACCGGTGAAGGCGATCACCGCGAAGAAGATCAGGATGGCCAGCTTGACCAGCACCATGATGGCGTTGGTGGTGGCCGATTCCTTGGTGCCGCGCACCAGCAGCAGGCAGCACATCGCCACCAGGATCACCGGCGGCAGGTTGACGTTGCCGGGGCTGAAGTGGACGTTGTGGTGGCTTGATACGAACATCGGCGAGCGCAGGTGGGCCGGGATCTCCCAGCCGAAGGCGTTCATCAGGAAGTTGTTCAGGTAGTCGGACCAGCCGATCGCCACCGCGCTGCCGGCCAGGCCGTATTCGAGCAGCAGGCAGGCCGCCACGATGAAGGCCGCGAACTCGCCGACGGTCGCGTAGGCGAAGGAATACGAGGAGCCGGCGGCCGGCACGCGCCCCGCCAGTTCGGCGTAGCACAGCGCGGTCAGGCCGGCGGTCAGCGCGGCCAGCAAGAAGGAGAGGATCACGGCCGGACCGGCCTTGGGCACCGCCTCGACCATCGTGAAGAAGATGCCGGTGCCGATGGTGGCGCCGACGCCGATCATGGTCAGCGGAAACAGGCCGAGCGAGCGCTGCAGGCCGCCGTCGCTGCTCTCGCCGTCGCGGTGGCGTTCGGCCGGTTTGGTACGGAACAGCTTTTGGCCAAGGGTCAGATTCACGGCATGTCCTCTGGAGGGGCTCGCGGCCCGGTTGATTATCGTTGTGCCAGCGCCGTGAAAGCTTGCGGGTACAGCTCGACGGGCCGCCAATCAAAGCAGCGATTATAGGGGTTTTGTCTTCGCTCAATAAAATAGTTTATTGAAACATGCATTTGCTGAGCATCTTTTGATAGAATGGTCCCGTCCGCACCGCTTCGCCCGCGTCGGACCCTTTTTTTGGCTATAAACATGCATTATTAATGCATCAATAAGGACACATCATGATTTCCAGCAGCGCCCGCCCCTACATCGACGCCTCCGTCCCCGTCCTGCGCGAACACGGCCTGGCCATCACCACCACCTTCTACAGCAGCATGTTCGCCGCCCATCCGGAGCTGAAGAACCTGTTCAACATGGGGAACCAGGCGAGTGGCGCGCAGCAGCAGTCGCTGGCCTCGGCGGTGTTCGCCTACGCGGCCAACATCGGCAACGCGGGTGCCCTCGGTCCGGTGGTGAGCCGCATCGTGCACAAGCACGCCTCGGTGGGCATCCGCGCCGACCACTACCCGATCGTCGGCCACCACCTGCTCGGCGCGATCAAGACCGTGCTGGGCGACGCCGCCACCGAGCCGCTGCTGAAAGCCTGGGAAGAAGCGTATACCTCGCTGGCCCGCCTGCTGATCGATGCCGAAGCGAAGATGTACCTGGAGGCCGGCGTGCAGCCGGGCGAGACTCGCCCGATGCGCGTGCTGGACGTGGCGCGCGAGAGCGACAACGTGATCTCGATCCGCTTCGCGCCGGAGGACGGCGCCCTGCCGCCGTTCAAGGCCGGCCAATACGTGAGCGTGGCGGTCGATTTCGCCGACGGCCATCGCCAGCTGCGCCAGTACAGCCTGTCCGATGCTCCGGGCGTCGCTACGTCGGGCAAGGACAGCATGCGCATCTCGGTCAAGCGCGAGGACGGCGGCGCCCACCCGGCCGGCGAGGTCTCGACCTGGCTGCATGCCAACGTCAAGGCGGGCGACGTGCTGCAGGTGACCCACCCCTTCGGCGACTTCCTGCCCGACACCGAATCGAACGAACCGGTGGTGCTGCTGTCGGCCGGCATCGGCATCACGCCGATGATCGCGGCCCTGAACCGCATCGCGCTGGTGAACCCGCAGCGCCGCGTGATCTTCGCCCACGCGGCGCGCGATGCCGCCCACCATGCGCACCAGCGCGACGTGGCCGCGGCCCAGGCGCGCATGCCGCACCTGCACGTCGTGACCTTTTACGAGGAAGGCGACGCGCCGGATGTGTTGAAGGGGAAGATGGAGCTGGCGTGCCTGCCCTCGTGGCCGCGCGGCGAGACCGAGGTGTATCTGTGCGGCCCGCTGCCCTTCATGCAGGCGCAGTGGAATGCCCTGCTGGCGGCCGGCGCCCCGGTGGACAAGCTGCACCGCGAAGTCTTCGGTCCGGACCTGCTGGACAACCTGCTGTAATCCGACGCTTATCCGACACTTCGGTGCCGGCCGAATCGTCCGGGCCGGCAAGCGGCTACAGTCTCGCCATACCCGATATGGCGAGACCCACATGCAACTGATCCACTACCTGAACCAACACTTCCTGACGCGCGCGCAGCTGCTGGCGCGCTGCGCGATTGGCGCCGACGCACTGCTGCACTGGCAGGAGCGCCGCATGCTGCCGCGCGCCTCCTATCGCCTGCGCCTGGACATCCTCTGCACGTCCTTCTTCGGCGAGCATCGCGAGCAGCTGGCCACCGAGTATTACGCGAAAGGCACCGTCGCCTGGATCGAGGCGCTAAGGCCGCTCGCCGGCGAGGCCGAGGCCGTGGCCGTGTTCGCGCGGCGCTACCGCGCACGCCTCGGCGAGCTTGCCGCCTCGGGGTTCGCCGGCCCGGACCGGCTTGGAACGGACGCGCACATCGCCGCCGAATGGGAGCACTTCCTCGACGGCAGCTACGGCCTGTGCACCGTATCGGGCCTGCCGGAAGACATCGCGGCCAAGGAAGCGGCGATCACGCTGATCCGCGCGCTGGACGGCGGCGGGAATCAGCTTCTGGACGCATCCGGCCGCACGCGATTGCGGCGGTGCGTCGACCTGCTCGACGCCGTCAGCAGCCCCTTCGCCCCGCATGAAGTGGCGCGCAGCTCGCGCCACCGTTTCGTGGACGAGATGCGCAGGATGCACCGCCTGTAGGCATCGCGCTCAGTCGAGCAGGTGCACGCCCTTGCCGGTGATGGTGCTCTGGGCCGGTTTCCCGTAGACGCGAATGCCGCCCGTACCGCTGCCGTGGGCGAGCAGCGACTGCTTGACGGTCGCGCGGATGCCGCCCGAGCCGGACGAAGCGAGGTCGGCTTCCTGGGTGGAGAGCGCGGCCAGGTCCACGCTGCCGGAGCCGGAAACCCGCGCGTTCAGCGCGCGCACCTGGCCGCCCGCCTGCAATACGCCCGAACCGGACACCTGCACCCGGGCATAGTCGCCCTGGATGTCGCCGAGGTTCATGCGGCCGGAGCCGCTGACGGTCAGGTCGGCGCTGGCGCTGCGCAGCTCGCCTGCATCGACGATGCCGGAGCCGCTGACGTGCGCGTTCAGGCTGTCGACCTTACCCGCCAGCCTTATCTGTCCCGATCCGCTCTTGCGCACGTCCAGCGGCGCGCCCGTGAGGTCGCGTACCACCACCCTGGCGGAGCCGCCCGCGCGTACTTCCGTCAGGCGCGGCACCGTGTAGACGACGCGCACCGGGGTCCTGCTGCGCAGGATGCGGTCACTGGTGATCAGCAGGGTATCGCCGCGCGCTTCGGTGCGGATGTAGGGCAGCAGGTTGCTGTCCGCCTCGACCAGCAGCGAGGGCGCCTGGCCGGCGCGCACCTCGACCTGCATCGAACCGCCGATTTCAAGATTGCCGTGGGCGCCGACCACGCGCTGGTCGCGCGCCGCCACGCCGTTGCCGTCCACCGGGCTGCCGCCGAACATCGTATGCATGCGCACGTCGCCGTCGTTCGGCGCGACGATGATGGCGCAGCCACCGAGGGTGGCGAGGGCTGCGGCGGCGGCAAGGGCAAGGAAAGTACGTGGCGTACGCATGGCGGATATCCTTCGTGTGGTGATCAAGTGGCATCACTGTAATCACCACGCCGGACCCGCGCGCGCCGCCTGCGACAAACTGCAGAAAACGCTGGCTGAGTTGCAGCTGCGCGGAAGCGGCGCCGCTCAGCGCTGTCCGAGCCGCGTGCTGCCGAACAGCTCCTTGTACTCGCGCGGCTGCGAGCGCCAGTACTGCGGCGGCGCGAACACCTGGTCGCCCAGCTCGGCCGCGGCATGCCACGGCCAGCGCGGGTCGTACAGCATGGCGCGCGCCAGCCCGACGACGTCGGCCTGGCCCTGCTGCAGGATGTCCTCGGCCTGCCGCGGCTCCGTGATCAGGCCGACGCCGATGGTCGGCATGCCGGTCTCGCGCTTGATGCGCTGCGCGAACTCCACCTGGTAGCCCGGCCCGACCGGGATCTTCTGCAGCGGCGACAGGCCGCCGCTGGAGACGTGGATGAAGTCGCAGCCGCGCTGCTGGAGCGCCTTGGCGAACTGCACGCTCTGTTCGATCTCCCAGCCGCCCTCGACCCAGTCGGTGGCCGAGATGCGCATGCCGACCGCCATCGCTTTCGGCACGGCGGCGCGCACGGCGTCGAACACCTCGAGCGGGAAACGCATGCGGTTTTCCAGGCTGCCGCCATAGTCGTCCTCGCGGGTGTTCGACAGCGGCGACAGGAACTGGTGCAGCAGGTAGCCATGGGCGCCGTGCAGCTCGATGCCGTCCAGCCCGAGCGCATGGGCGCGCCTGGCCGCCGCCACGAAGCCTTCCTTGATACGCGCCAGGCCGTCGGCGTCCAGCGCCAGCGGCACGGTTTCGCCTTCCGCATGGGCCAGGCTGGACGGCGCCACGGTCTGCCAGCCGCGCGGCTGGTCCGGCGAAATATTGGCGCCGCCTTCCCACGGCACCTCGCTCGAAGCCTTGCGGCCGGCATGGGCCAGCTGGACGGCGATCCTGACCGGCGAATGGCGGCGCATGGCGCGAATCACCGGCGCCAGCGCTTCCTGGTGGGCGTCGGACCACAGGCCCAGGTCGTCGGGCGAGATACGCCCTTCGGGCGTGACGGCGGTCGCTTCGATGATGAGCAGGCCGGCGCCGGACAGGGCCAGGTTGCCGAGGTGGATCATGTGCCAGTCGGTGGGCAGGCCATCGACGGCGGAATATTGGCACATCGGCGCGATCGCGATGCGGTTGGTGAGTTGCAGGGGGCCCAGGGTGACTGGGGAGAAAAGCATGCTGGACATGAGGCCTCCGCTTCAAAGCAAAGGCTTCAGTCTAGCTCGGTGGAGGATTTGGTGCTGCGCGGCTTTGGAAAGGAAATTGGGCTCCCGCCTCCGCGGGAGCGACGCGCTTAAGGTATCGCTTGAACGTTTTACCATTAGCTCATAAACCGTCGTTCCCGCGAAGGCGGGAACCCAAGGTTGGTGATTCAGCCAATACGCGTGACCATGAGTCCCGCACGCAGTCCTACCCGCACATCCGGATTCGGAAACACGACCAGCTCCTCGTCATGCTCCACCGTATACACGGTATCGCCGTCGGTCGCGATCACCTCGCCCCGCTTCATCGGCGTGAAGTTCCAGGTCTCGCGGCCCACCGACATGGTAAAGGCATCGGACAGCTTGATCACCTGCCGCGCCGTCGCGAAAACGTGCGGCCTGGCGCTGGCTTCGGCACCCGGCTGGCCGCGCAGCAGGCGGTCCAGCGCCTTGGAAGCAGCGGAGAACTGCGACAGGTCGTTCTGCCCCAGCGTCCCGACCCGCCCCAGTTCCACCGTGCTGCCGGCAGCCCCGTGGTGCTCCGACGAATAGTAGCTGTAGGTGCCCACCGACTTCGGGTTCATGATGACGGCGCCGATCGCCGCCTGGCCGAGCCAGTCGATCAGCGCGCCGCGCGGACCATCGGCGATGATCTCCGGCACGATCGCGAACATCGGATAGTGCGAGGGACGGATCGCCGTGTGCAGGTCCAGGTGCCAGCGCCGCGGGCCGGCGCCGGCGAAGAAGTCCACCGTGGCGGCGACGAGCGCATCGGCCCGCGCCGCTTCGAAGGTCCCCGCCAGCGCACCCCGGTCCGCACGGAACATGCGGTTGAGGTCCGCATCGATGAAGCGCTTGCCCTGCGCGATCGCGTCGATGTTCCCGACGCAGAGCATCAGGTCCACCGCCAGCTCGCCCGGCGTGCGCGACAGGGCTTCGATGAGCCAGGCGACCATCTCGATCGGCCCGGTCTCGTCGCCGTGCACGCCCACCGACACCAGCACGCTGGTGCGCGCCGGGTCGGGCGTCGCCGCCTTCACCGTGAGGATGCCGGGTGCCGGCAACGCAACCGCGAAGCCGGCTTCCGCGAAGCGCTGCGCGACCGCGCCGAAGTCGGCTTCGGCCAGCGCGCGCACCGCTTCCGGCAGCGCTGCGGTGTGATTACCCATCGCCGCGCTCATGCTTTACGCAGCCAGGCGGTCCGGGCTCGAACCTTCCGACAGCGCCCAGACGTCCAGCATGGCCTGCTCGAGCTCGACCGGCTGTGCGAAGCCGGTCAGGCCGCGCGCTTCCGTGACGTCCTTGACGGCCGCCAGCGGATCGCCGCCGTGGCCGGCACGCTCGATCACCTGCAGCAGCAGGCGCTGCTGGGTGCGGCGCAGGGCCTGCATCGCGTAGTTGCGCAGCTGTTCCTGCGACTTGCTCTGCGCCGGCAGCTTCAGGCCGCGTTCGAGCATGTCGATGCCGGCCTGCTGGCGCAGCGCCATGCCGACCTGCAGGAACTGGGCCAGGCTCATGCCGCCCGGACGCTGCACCGACACCGCCGCGAACAGGAAGGTGGCCAGCGACTCGATGGTCTCGACCGCCTTCCAGGCCGCGATGAACGAGGCCGGCAGGCCGCTGTGGCCGTCGGCTTCCGAACGGGCCGGGGTCAACGAACGCAGCTGGTCGGCCTGGCCGAACAGGGTCGAGAGCTCGGCCATGCCGTCGGTACCGGCAGGCAGCGACAGCACGCCTTCGATCACGGCGCGCAGCAGCGCACGGGTGCGCGCATCGACCGCCATCGAGACGTCGCGCGGGACCTTCAGCGCATCGGCGTCGAGGGCGTCGAACACCGGCGCCAGGTGCAGCGCCGCCCAGGCGCGCGCCCAGGCCTTGACCACTTCGGTCTCGTCGACGCGGTGCTCGGCGGCCAGGTCGCGCAGCATCAGCGGACCGCAGCGGTTGACCGCCTCGTTGGCCAGCACGGTCGCCAGGATGGCGTTGGCCAGCGGGTGGTT
The DNA here is from genome assembly GCA_032115075.1 of Massilia sp. Lineage (GTDB taxonomy): Bacteria > Pseudomonadota > Gammaproteobacteria > Burkholderiales > Burkholderiaceae_D > Telluria. The sequence continues at coordinate 22,694 of DAMCRY010000007.1, read as the reverse complement.
CAGCGGGTTGCGGGTCGCGACCATTTGCGCCGGGAAGTATGGGCGCAGCAGCGATTCGGCCCACGACTCCTCGACCAGCGGCAGCGCCAGCAGGGTGCGCTTGAAGCGGTTCTTGACGTTGGCGATGACCACCGCCAGTTCCGGCGTGGTCAGGCCCAGGCCCAGTGCCTTGCGGCGCTGCAGTTCGGTATCGGTCGGCAGCTGTTCCAGCTCGCGGTTGACGGCGCCTTCCGATTCCAGGTTGGCGATCAGGGCGGCATAGCCGTCGACCACGGAAGCGGTGGCTTGCGCCTGCGCTTCGCGGGTCAGCAGGCGGGTCTGCTGCTTGTTGTCACGCAGGACCAGCTCTTCCACGTCGCCGGTCATCTCGTTCAGGATGCGGTTGCGGTCCGCTTCCGGCAGCTCGCCCGCATTGACTTCGGTGTCCAGCCAGATCTTGATGTTGACTTCGTGGTCCGAGCAGTCCACGCCGGCCGAGTTGTCGATCGCATCGGTGAAGATGCGGCCACCCGCCAGGGCGAACTCGATGCGGCCGGCCTGGGTCGCGCCCAGGTTGCCGCCCTCGCCCACTACCTTGCAGCGCATTTCGTTGCCGTTGACGCGGATGCGGTCGTTGGCGCGGTCCTTCACCTGGGCGTGGGTCTCGTGCGAAGCCTTGATGTAGGTGCCGATGCCGCCGTTGTAGAACAGGTCCACCGGCGCCAGCAGGATGCGATGCATCAGCTCTTCCGGCGACAGCGAGGCTTCCTTGATGTCGAGCACGGCGCGCACTTCAGGGCTCAGCTCGATCGAGCGCGCGGTGCGCGGGAACACGCCGCCGCCCTGCGAGATCAGCGATTTATCGTAGTCTTCCCACGAGGAGCGTGGCAGCGCGAACATGCGCTGGCGTTCCTTGAACGAGACTTCGGTATCCGGGTTCGGGTCCAGGAAGATGTGGCGGTGATCGAAGGCCGCCACCAGCTTCAGCTGGCGCGACAGCAGCACGCCGTTGCCGAACACGTCGCCCGACATGTCGCCCACGCCGACCATGGTCACCGGGGTGGTGCTCATGTCGTGGCCCAGTTCGTAGAAGTGGCGCTTGACCGCCTCGAAGGCGCCCTTGGCGGTGATGCCCATCTTCTTGTGGTCGTAGCCGTTCGAGCCGCCCGAGGCGAAGGCGTCGCCCAGCCAGAAGCCGCGCTTGACGGCGATGCTGTTGGCGATGTCCGAGAAGGTCGCGGTGCCCTTGTCGGCGGCTACCACCAGGTACGGGTCGTCCTGGTCGTGACGCACGGTGTTCTCCGGCGGGACGATGGCGCCGCGCACGCGGTTGTCGGTCACTTCCAGCAGGCTGGCGATGAATTCGCGGTAGCAGGCTTCGCCTTCGGCCGCCACGACTTCGCGCGGGGCGCCGGTCGGCATCTGCTTGCACACGAAGCCGCCCTTCGAGCCGGCCGGCACGATGACGGCGTTCTTCACCATCTGCGCCTTGACCAGGCCGAGCACTTCGGTGCGGTAGTCTTCCATGCGGTCCGACCAGCGCAGGCCGCCGCGGGCGACCGGGCCGCCGCGCAGGTGCACGCCTTCGAAGCGGCGCGAGAACACGTAGATCTCGCGGTACGGACGCGGTTCCGGGGCCAGCGCCAGGTTGCTGGTGTCGACCTTGAAGATGATCTTCTCGCCGGCGTTCTGGAAGTAGTTGGTGCGCACGGTGGCCAGGGTCAGGTCGACCAGGGCGGCCATGATTTCCTCGGTGTCGGCGTGGTTCACGGTCGACAGGCCGGCCTTCAGCGCGGCCAGCTTGGCGGTCCCGGCGCTGTGCTCGGACTCGCCCAGCTTCGGATCGAAGCGCAGCAGGAAGGCGGTGACGAATTCCTTCACCAGGGCCGGCTGGGTGCGCAGCGTTTCCGCCATGTAGCGCACCGAGAACTTCGAGCCCAGCTGGCGCCAGTAGCTGATGTAGGCGCGCACCAGCTGCACTTCGCGCACCGACAGGCCGCCTTCGATGGTCAGGCCGTTCATGCGGCCGTCTTCGGCCTCGTTGTTGAACAGCGCGGTGAACAGTTCCTCTGCCACCGGGATGATGCCCGGCTTGACCAGCTTGGCGCCGCTTTCGTCGTCCACGGCCAGCGCGGTGACGTTATGGACCGCGCCGTCGGCGGTCTTGATGGTCCAGGTCTGTTCGCGGTCGACCGCGATGCCGGCGTTCTGCAGGGCCGGCAGGATGCGCGACAGCGACGGCACGGTCTCGCCCGAGTACAGGCGGATCGAGGCGTCGATGCCGTTGGCATCGTCCCCCGGCTCGACGCGCACGGCGACGCGCTCGTGCAGGCCGTTCTTCAGCACGGCCTGCAGGTCGCGGAAGGCGGTTTCCGGCGCGGTGTTGGTCACGAAGGAGACTGGCAGGTTGGCGCCGAGCTTGCGCAGGCTGCTGCGCAGGGCTGCGTCTTCGATGGTGTTGGTGACGGCGGCGAAGCGGTCATGCCAGCCATCCAGCACCGACAGCAGCGGCTGCTGGATATCGGTTTCCAGGTCGAGCGGGTAGCGGGCGGCGTGGGCGATCAGGTAGACGCGCGCCAGCGGGCCGTCGGCCACCAGGGTCTGCACGCGCACGTCGCGGGCGCCCGAGCTGTCCTTCAGGGCCGAGGCCAGGCTCGACGCCACGGCGGCGCTGTAGCGCTCGCGCGGCAGGTAGACCAGCACGTTCAGGTGGCGCGCGTACACGTCGCGGCGCGCGAAGACTTTCGGGCGCGGCTGCTTGTACAGCGACACCACCGACGAGCACACCTGGGCCAGCCATTCCGGATCGGCTTCCAGCGCTTCGGTGCGCGGCAGCGATTCGAGGATCTCGACGAACTTCTCGGCGCGGAAGCCTTCCTGGCGCACGCCGGCGATCGACAGTACCTTGGCGACGCGGCCGCGCGCGAACGGCAGGCGCGCCAGCGGGGTCGCGGTGGCCGCACGGGTGAACAGGCCGACGAAGCAGTGCTCGCCGAGGATCTTGCCTTGCGCATCGGTGTCGCGCACGCCGATGAAGTCGAGCGGCTGGTCGCGGTGCAGCGTGCCTTCGACGTCGGCCTTCACGATCGACAGGGTGTCGGCACGGCGCGACAGGGTTTCGAAGTCGCCCGGGATGTTGGCCAGGCAGGTGCCGTAGACCGGGTGGGCGGTGTCGGCAAGCACGCCGATGCGGCTCGGGATGTCGCGTTCGAGTTCGCGCACGCCTTCCTTCACCACGTAGTAGGCGTAGCCGAAGGGCTCGAAGCCTTCGTTCTTGGCCCATTCGAGGAAGGCGGCCACTTCCTGGCCTTCCGGAGTACCCGACTGCGATGCGGCGGCGCCCACGGCGGTCATGCGGTCGGCCATCTTGACGGCGTCGCGGTGCACGGTGGCGGCGTCGTTGGCGACCATGCGGATGCGCGCGGTCAGCGCGTCCAGTTCGCCGAATTCGAGTTCGTCGCTCATCAGGATCAGCACGATCGATTCCAGCGGCGCGCCCGCCTCGCCGACCGAGACGGCGGCGCCGTTCGCGTCACGGCGCACGGCCAGCACGGCGTTCATCACGCCGGCGGCGATCTGGCGCTCCTTGCGCAGGGCCATGACGAAGGAATCGACCAGGTAAGGCATGTCGTCGTTCAGGATCAGCAGCGCGGTCGCCATGCCGCCGCGGCCGTCGGAATAGCGCATCTGCGCGATCTGGCAGCCGGAGGTGGTGCGCTGGGCCAGCTGCGAGAAACCTTCCCACAGCACCGGCGCCAGCGAGGCGGGCGCGGTGCCGGCCAAGTCCTCGTCGTCGAGCGAGCCGAGCCAGGCGCTGATCAGGGCGCCCACCTGGTTGGTGGCGCCGGCGTGGTTTGCGTTGACCAGCGCGAGCGTCTGGTTGCGCAAATCGTGAGACATGTCATTCATCTTGCTTCTCCAAAGTGTGTGCCGGGACGCGCTGTTGGCTTATGGCTTCGCGCCGTCCCTGCTTTATACCGGCGGGGGTGTCCCGTCCGAATTCCGTGCGCGCCGTGCATCTTGGCGCGCCAATCCATCATTAGAACATGCCGTACAGACGCATTCGTCCGTCCGGCGGCTTGGGGTCTTACGAAAGGTCGTACAGGCCGGGCAGGCCGAGCAGGCGCTCCAGCTCCTCGAGCGCGGCCAGGCATTCGATCGCCAGCTGCGGATCGGCCAGGTCCTTGGGCTCGATGCGGTCGCGATAGTGCCGCTCGACCCAGGCCACCAGGCGGGCGTACAGGTCTTCGGTCATGATCACGCCGCCGTGCATCGCCGCCGCTTCCTCGTCGGTGAGGGCGACGCGCAGGCGCAGGCAGGCCGGGCCGCCGCCGTTGCGCATGCTCTGGCGCAGGTCGAACTCGATCAGTTCGTCGACCGGGCCGCCGCTCGCCACCAGGCCGGCCAGGTAGCGCGCTACCGCCTCGTTCTCGCGGCATTCGTGCGGCACCACCAGGGCCATGCGGCCGTCCGGCTTGGTGAGCAGCTGGCTGTTGAACAGGTAGCTGGCGACGGCGTCGGCCACCGGCACCTCGCCGCTCGCCACCCGCACCGGCACCAGGTCGGTGTCGACGGCGCCCATGGCGCGGCGCAGCGCGGCGAGGGTGGCGGCTTCGTCGGCGAACGCCTGGTCGTGATAGAACAGGACGTTACCGTTGCCGACCGCGATCACGTCGTTGTGGAACACGCCCTGGTCGATCACGTCAGGGTTCTGCGAGGCGAACACGGTGCGCGCCGGGTCCAGGCCATGCAGGCGCGCGACCGCCTGCGAGGCTTCCAGGGTCTGGCGCGCCGGGTATTTTTTCGGCGCCGGAGCCGAGGGGTCGAACTCGACGCGGCCGTACACGAAGAACTCGACGCCGGCGGCGCCATGCGAGGCTGCGAAGCGGGTGTGGTTGGCCGCGCCCTCGTCGCCGAAGGCCGGCACCGGCGGCAGCGCGTCGTGCACCACGAAGCGGTTGCTGTCGGCAAAAATGGCGCGCAGGGTGCGCGTGGCCTGCACGTGCTCTTCCGAACGGTGCAGCTTGTTGTTCAGGTTGGCGGCCGTGAAGTGCACGCGGCCGTCCTGCGAGTCGGCCGAAGGGCTGACGGTGGCCGCGTTGGCGGTCCACATCGGCGCGGCCGAATAGGCGCAGGCCAGGATCACCGGGGCCTCGCGCCAGGCGCGCGCCAGCACGTCGGCATCCGTCCCCGAGAAGCCGATGCGGCGCAGCAGGCGGAAGTTCGGGCGCGCCTGCGGCGGCATCACGGCCTGGGCGAAGCCGCGCGCGCCGAGCGCCCGCATCTTGGCCAGGCCCTGCAGGGCGGCCTGGCGCGGATTGGAGGCGCTCCTTACGTTGCTGAACGAGGCGACGTTGCCGAAGGAAAGGCCGGCGTAGTTGTGGGACGGGCCGACCAGGCCGTCGAAGTTGTATTCGCGAGCGGTACGCATATTCTCTTAGAAGGACAGTCCCGGCGACAGCTTGGCCGGCAGTTCGAGTTCGGCCGTCTCGATCGAGGCGACCGGGTAGGCGCAGTAATCCGCCGCGTAGTAGGCGCTCGGACGGTGGTTGCCCGACTTGCCGACGCCGCCGAACGGGGCCGAACTGGCCGCGCCGGTGGTCGGGCGGTTCCAGTTGACGATGCCGGCGCGCGCGCGCACCGCGAAGCGCTTCCACAGGTCTTCGGAAGGGGACAGCAGCGCGGCGGCCAGGCCGAATTCGGTGGCGTTGGCCACGCGCAGGGCCTGGTCGAAGTCCTTCACGCGGATCACCTGCAGCAGCGGGCCGAACCACTCTTCATCCGGAATGTCCTTGGCGTCGGTGGTGTCGACGATGCCGGCGGTGACGAAGCCGGCGTTCGGGTCGGGCTGCGTCATCTGCAGCAGCACCTTGCCGCCCTTGGCCGCCATGTCGGCCTGGGCCTGCACCAGGCGCGCGGCCACGGCGCTTGACACCACCGGGCCCATGAAGGGCTGGGGATCGGCGTTCGAGGCGCCGACCTGCAGCTTCGCCGCGACCTCGACCAGGCGGTCGAGGAAGGCCTGCGCCTGCGGCGTGTCCTGGATGACGAGGCGGCGCGCGCAGGTGCAGCGCTGGCCGGCCGAAATGAACGCCGACATCACGGTATGGTGCACGGCGGCGTCCAGGGCCTTCGCGTCCCGCGGGATGTCCCACACCACCAGCGGGTTGTTGCCGCCCATTTCCAGCGCCAGCATCTTGCCCGGCTGGCCGCCGAACTGCTTGTGCAGGGCGGTGCCGGTCTGGCTGCTGCCGGTGAACAGGATGCCGTCGATGTCGGGCTGCTGGCCGAGCGCCATGCCGGTCTCGCGGCCGCCGTTGACCAGGTTCAGCACGCCCTTCGGCAGGCCGGCCTGTTCCCACAGCTGCACGGTCTTCACGGCGGTGCGCGGCGCGTATTCGCTCGGCTTGAAGACCACGGTGTTCCCGGCGATCAGGGCCGGCACGATGTGGCCGTTCGGCAGGTGGCCGGGGAAGTTGTACGGGCCGTAGACGGCGAACACGCCGTGCGGGCGGTGGCGCAGCACGGCGTTGCCGTCGGCGACCTTGCCGGCGGTCTCGCCGGTGCGGCTGCCGTAGGACTGGACCGAGATGTCGATCTTGTTCGCCATCGTCGTGACTTCGGTGCGCGCTTCCCACAGCGGCTTGCCGACCTCCTCGGCGATGGTGGCGGCCAGCTCCTCGCTGTGTTCCTTCAGCAGGTCGCGGAAACGCGTGCAGACGGCGATGCGCTCGTCCAGCGGCGTGAGCGCCCAGCTTTCGAAGGCGGCGCGCGCGGCCTGGACGGCGCGGGCGACGTCCTCGCCGGTCGACTCGTTGCTGGTCCAGGTCTGGCGGCCGGTGGACGGGTCGATGGTGGCCAGTTCGCGGCCGCTGCCGGCGAGCCAGGCGCCGTCGATGTAGTTCGAGAGATTAGGCATGCGCGTTCTTCCTTGTGTTGAGTGGCAGCGTCCGGACTTCGTCGCCGTCCTGCACGTGCAGTTGCGACAGCTCCTGGGCGCTCAAGGCGATGCGGGTGGCGCCGGGCACGCCGCGGGTCAGGATCATGCGGAAATCGGCCAGGCGGGTGTTCGAGACCAGCAGGTGCTCGGTCTCGCCTTCAAGGCTGCCGGCGTGCGCTCCCGTGCCCGCGCACTCCTCGGCGACGGCCAGCACGCTGTCGCGCACCGCGCGCAGCTCGGACACGCGGCCCTGCAGCACCGGGCCGGCGTCGAAGATGTCGACGTAGCCTTCGTAGTGCATGCCCTCGTTCTCCAGCAGCTTGCGCGCCGGCTGGGTCGAGGTATGCACCTTGCCGATCACCTCGCGCGCCGATTCCGGCAGGTAGTCCACGTACAGCGGCTGGCGCGGCATCAGTTCGGCGATGAAGGACTTCTTGCCGATCGCGGTCAGGCCGTCGACGTGGTCGAAGTCCATCTTGAAGAAATGGCGGCCCAGGCCTTCGTAGAAGGGCGAGGTGCCGTCATCAAGCTGGTAGCCGCGCATCTCGGCGATGATCTTCTCGGTGAACAGGTGCTGGAACTGGGCGATGAACAGGAAGCGGCTCTTCGAGAGCCACTTGCCGTTGAAGCCGGCGCGGTACTGCGGCAGCAGGAACAGCGAGCACAGTTCGGACGAGCCGGTCAGGTCGTTCGACAGGTACAGCGTTTCCATACGCGTGAACACGTTCAGTTCGCGGCTGCAGTGCACCAGGGTGCCGATGCGGTAGTTATAAAAGGGCTCGGTGAGGCCGACCGCGCCCTTGATCGCGCACACGCCGGCGATGCTCTTGTCGTCGGTGTGCTCGAGCACGAACATGTAGTCGCGCTTCTCGGGCGGAATGGTCTCGTCGAACGAGGCCACCGCGGTGGCGACGCGGTCGCCCAGCATCTTGCGGTCGGGCTTGAGGGTGGTCATGCCACTGCCGGCCTGGCGCGCCATCTCGATCAGGGCGTCCAGGTCGGCGGTTTGTACTGCACGGATAACGAGCATGGCGTCCTCTCTCAAATGCGCACGCAGGTGACGGTGTCGCCCGCGGCCACGCCGAGCGCCTGCTGGGCGTCGCGCGGCAGGCAGATGGCCTGGGTGGCCTCGACCGGCGGACAGGCCGCGATCACGGCACGGAAATTCTGTTCGGTGCTGGCGACTGCATAAGTCACGAGTTCTTCCGCCCCCGCCGCGCGCCCCGCGTTCTCGACCTGGCGCGTCTGCGAGCCGCAGAAGGAGCGCAGCGAATTCTTGTGGGCCTGCAGGATCGGGCCGCCGTCGAAGATGTCGATGTACTCGTCGGCCTCGAAGCCTTCCTCGGTGAGCAGCTTGAAGGCAAGCTGGCCGCTCGGGTGGATCTGGCCGAGCACGGCCTGGGCGTCTTCCGGCAGCAGCGGCACGTAGACCGGATAGTGCGGCATCAATTCGACGATCAGGGTGCGGTTGCGGGCGCCGTCGATCACGCGCTCGGCGTCGAGGAAGTCCATCTTGAAGAACTTGCGCCCCAGCGCGTTCCAGAAGGCCGACTGCCCTTGCGCGTCGGTGACGCCGGCCAGCGGCACGAAGAAGCGGTCGCCGAAGCGGTGCGGCGCCAGCACGGCGTACAGCAGGCGCCCGCGCGAGAGCAGCGCGGCCTCGATGCCTGCCGTATCGCGGTTGCGGATGTAGAAGCCCGACAGGTGCGAATAGGCGGTGAGTTCGGAGCACAGGGTCAGCGCGTGCACGCTGTGGCTGATGTTCAGGTCGCGCGAGACCTGCTGGATCACGTCGTTGCGGAAGGCGAAATAGGTGCCGTTCGAGCCGGCCGAGGCGTGGATCGACGAGGTGCCGACCACTTCGCGCGTGCGCAGGTCTTCCAGCACGAACTGGTAGGACTCTTCGCTCGGGATGTCGACGTGGGCCGCGAACGAGGCGATCGAGCGCTCGACCGCCGCGACGATGGCTTCGCGCGTGCGGGGCAGCGTGTGCACGCCGGGGATCGTCACCGCGGCCATGGCCTCGAGGGCGCCGATATCCGCGCGTTCTACCGGACGAACTACATACATGCGAACTCCTGGAAAGAGATCAGGTCGATGGGCTCACAGGACGCGGCCGGCCGCGCAGCGGGAAGGCTTCCCTGCCGACGGGCCGGCCGCGTGTCCGCGCGGGTCAGGCGGCGATGAAAGCCTCGACGGCCTCGCGCATGATGCGGTCGGCTTCCGCGATCTGCTCGTCCGACACGACCAGCGCCGGCGCCAGGCGCACCACGTCGGGGCCGGCGATCAGGAGCATCAGGCCGAGCTTCTCGGCGGTCTTGGTGTAGTCCTTGGAACGGCCCTTGTAGCCCTCGGCCATCGGCAGGCCGATGAGCAGGCCCATGCCGCGCGGCTTGCCGAACACCTGCGGGTAGTCGTTCGACAGCTTCTCGAGGTTGGCGAAGATCTTGCCGCTGGCTTCGCGCACGCGCGCCAGGAAGACCGGCTGGTTGATGGTCTCGACCACCTTCAGGCCGACGGTGCCGGCCAGCGGGTTGCCGCCGTAGGTGGTGCCGTGCGAGCCGACGCCGAAGTGCTGGGCGATCTCGTTGGTGGTCAGCATGGCGCCGATCGGATAGCCGTTGCCGAGCGCCTTGGCCGAGGTCAGGATGTCCGGGGTGACGTTCATCTGCTGGTAGGCGTAGAAGGTGCCGGTGCGGCCCACGCCCGACTGCACTTCGTCGAACACCAGCAGCGCGCCGGTCTGGTCGCAGAACTCGCGCAGCGCCTTCAGGTAGTCCGGGTTGCCCGGGATGACACCGCCCTCGCCCTGGATCGGCTCGACGATCACGGCGGCGACGTCGTCGGTGATCGCGGCGCGCGCGGCTTCGATGTCGTTGTAGGGGATGTGGCTCAGTTCCTGCGGCAGCGGCTCGAAGCCCTCGGTGTACTTCGGCTGGCCGCCGACCGAGACGGTGAACAGGGTGCGGCCGTGGAAGGACGACAGGCAGGACACGATGCGCGACTTGTGCGGACCGAACTTGGTGTGCGCATATTTACGGGCCAGCTTCAGGGCCGCCTCGTTGGCTTCGGCGCCCGAGTTGCAGAAGAAGGCGCGCTCGGCGAAGGTCGCCTCGACCAGCGCGCTACCCAGGCGCAGCACCGGCTCGTTGGTGTAGCCGTTGCCGAGGTGCCAGAGGGTGTTGATCTGCTCCGTCACCGCGGCGACCAGCGCCGGGTTGCAGTGGCCGAGGCTCGAGACCGCGATGCCCGAGGTGAAGTCCAGGTAACGCTTGCCTTCCTGGTCCCACACGTCCAGGCCGGCCGCGCGCACCGGCACCATGGCGGCCGGGGCATAGGTCGGAACGAGGACTTCGTCGAAGGTCTGCCGGGTGACAGGCCGCGTGGTGACACCGGAGTCAAGGTTTGCGTTCATGGCTTCTTCCTCATCAATTCAAGAAGGTTATGCGCGGACAAACGTCGCGCAGGATCGAACCATTATAGAAACCCACCCTGACAAGTTCTTGCAGAAGTGCGACAGGCTTTTTCGTTTTTGGCCGGGAAAGATTGCGGGAATGACAAGGGGCTGTACTGTGTGACGCCAGAACACCAGCATGGTCTCTTTTGCCACGCGCCTGCGTCCGTCGTACCGGCGCAGGCCGGTAACCAATGTTGCTTCATTTCCGGTATTGCTGGCGTTCCGGCTGGGCCTGGAAATCGGATCCCGGCCTGCGCCGGGATGACGACTCGGCGGATAGCAGCGCAAGGAAACGGTGACGCCGTCCACATGCCCGAGAACGACTACTGCCCCAGCTTGCGCTGCCGTTCTTCCCTCGGCGTATTGCCGAACAAGGCCCCGAACGCCGTCGAAAAGTGCGAGCCGGACGAGAAGCCGCACATCAACCCTACCTGCACGATCGAATGGTTGGTGTCGAGCAGCAACTTGCGCGCCCGTTGCAGGCGCAGCTCGAGGTAGTAGCGCGAGGGCAGGCTGCCCAGGTATTGCTTGAACAGGCGCTCCAGCTGGCGCCGCGAGATGCCGGCCAACTGGGCGATCTCGTCGGTCGACAAGGGTTCTTCGATATTGGCTTCCATCAAGGCGACCGCTTCGGTCAGCTTGGGCTGCAAGGTGCCGAACCTGGCCTGCAGCGCCACCCGCTGGCGCTCGTCCTTGCCGCGCACGCGGTCCACGCACAGGATTTCCTTCACTTGCGCTTGCACCGTCGCACCGAACAGCATCTCGACCAGGGTCAGCGCGAAGTCGATACTGGCCGCGCCGCCGCAGCAGGTCAGGCGGTTGCCGTCGAATTCGTAGAGGTTCGGGGTGAACAGGGCCTGTTCCGCCAGGGCATTGGTGTCGGGGTACAGGGCCCAGGGCAGCGCGGTGCGGATGCCGTGCAGGGCGCCGGCGTCGGCCAGCCACAGCACGCCCGCCCCCACCCCGCCCCAGAACGGCGCGGCGCGGCAGCGCTCGACCAGGGCGCGGCAGTTGGCGGGCTTCAGGGCCGCCTCGGCCTCGTCGGCCACCAGCAGCACCAGGTGCCAGTGGCGCTGGGTGTCGGCGGCAAACTTGTCGGGGCTGCGCACGTCGACGTGCAGCAGTTCCGGCCCCAGCAGCTTGGCGGCCAGGCGCAGCGGCTGCACCAGGCCGGACCAGGTCAGCATGTCCGGTTCGCCCGCGTTCACCAGCAGCACGCGCAGCGGACGCTCCCGGGCCAGGTCGGACAGGTCAGCAGGCTGCATGGAGAGCGGTGGAGGGTAGCATTCGGAAGCGGGCTTGGCGCCCGGCGGGTCGCATCGCCCGTAATGATACCGGATCGCAGCGCCCCGCTCATGCGGGCGGACCCAGCCGTTATTCGGGACGGGGGCCCGGCAAACGCCCGGCGGGCGCTATAATCCTGCCCCATGGGGGAACGATACTTAAAGAGCGTCCGGCTGCTGGCCGAGTGCATGCAGGGCTTCGAGCGTTTTTCCGGCGAATCGGTGCGCCAGCACGGCTTGACGCACGCGCAGTTCGATATCATTGCCACGCTGGGCAATACGCCCGGCATGAGCTACAAGGAACTGGGCGAGCGCACCCTGATCACCAAGGGCACGCTCACCGGCGTGATCGAGCGGCTGGAACAGAAGGGCCTGGTGCTGCGCGAACGCAGCAACGACGACAAGCGCTCGTTCTTCGTGCGCCTGACGGCGGCCGGCGACCGGGTGTTCTGCGAGGTGTTCCCGCAGGTGGTTGCACATGGCAAGCAATTGTTCGCCACCTATAGCGATGCCGAGTTCGATGCCCTCGATGCCGCCTTGCGCACCCTGCGCGAACGAATCGCGGCCGGCGGCGCGCCGTCTTCTCCCCCTTCTCCCTCAACTTCAAAGGAATTGCCTTGAAAACATCCCTGATCGAAGGCAAAAAGCCTGCCCATTTCGACAAGCACATCATCGGTAACCTGCTGCTCGACGTGGCGCCGCTCGACGAAGTCAAGGAAGAGCCGATGCTGATCGGCGTGCGCAACGAAGCGGGCGAGATCTACCGCCTGATCGGCGCCACCAAGCTCAACAGCTTCATGAACGCGGTCGAGGAACTGGTCGACCTGGGCCTCGAAGACGAACTCGAGGATACCGAAGACCAGAAGGAAGGCTGCGACGCCATCTTCAGCGAGCCCTGAATCTTCCCCGCCACGCCGCAGGCCGCAAAGTGATGCCTTAGAGTAATTTTTGCAGCCTCGGCAATTCCTTGGGGGTATAATTTTTTGATGGACAGACTCTCCGCCCTCAAGAGCATCGCCGCCCAGGCCGGCCGTGGCGAACTCAGCTTTCCCACGAATGTCGACGCCACGCTCAAGCTGCAGCGTGCCCTGAACGAACCCGACTGCCATACCGACATGGCGGCGCGCCTGGTGCAGGCCGAGCCGCTGCTGGCGGCGCGCACCGTGGCGATCGCCAACTCGGTGGCCTACAACCGCACCGGCCACGACGTCACCAACGTGCGCGCGGCTGTGCAGCGCGTGGGCTTCCGCACCCTGGGCGCGCTGGCCGCCTCCGTCATCGTGCGCCAGCTGGCCAGCGAGATCAGCGACCCCGACCTGCGCGCCAGGGCCGACGCCCTGTGGATCCACTCGGCCCACGTGGCCGCGCTGGCCCAGGTCATCGCGCGCCGCGTCTCCTTCGTCGACCCGGAAACCGCGATGTTCGCGGGCATCGTGCACGAGGTGGGCGGCTTTTACCTGCTCTCGCGCGCCGAGGAATTTCCCGGCCTGGTGGACGGCGATGGCAGCGCGGAAGAGTGGATCGAGCATGGCGAAGTGGCGATCGGGCGCGGTGTGCTGCTCAAGCTGGGCGTGCCGGTGCCGGTGATGGGCGCCATCGAGGCGCTGTGGAACGGCATGCGCGCGCTGCCGCCGGAAACCCTGGGCGACACCCTGCTGCTGGCCAACGACCTGGCGCCCTTCCCCTCTCCGCTCTACCTGCGTCCCGGCGCCACCACGCTCGACTCGGCCGCCACCATCGACTTCACGGTCGGCGAAGGCACGCTGGCCCAGGTGCTGGCCGAATCCGCCGCGGAAGTGAAGAGCCTGACCGCCGCGCTGATCTGAAGCGCATCCGCAGTGCCTGCAAAAAAAATGCCCGCTCGAGGGAGCGGGCAAAGTCCAAAACTAGGGATGTCCTGAAAGAGACGGTTCCACTGTAGGTCAGGCACCAGCTTGCTTCTGTGCGCTGATTCACATACAGGTCTTTTTCTTTGCCAATTTCCCTCCGTCTTGCGCCATCCCCTGTTTTCGTTTGTGTCAGGCAAAAAAAACCCGCTCTCGGAGAGCGGGTGAAGTCCAAAACTAGGGATGTCCTGAAAGAGACGGTTCCACTTTATCTGCCTGGAAGCACTTGCTCGGTGCGCTGATTCACACTCCCGCACGATTCAGGCCACGGATGCGGTGAACCTTCTGAGATAAATCAACATCCACTCCATCGCTGCTTTCTCGTCCAGGACCTGGCCGACACGGGCGCGCTGTCGCTGGCGCCCGACCGGCAAGTTCTCCAATACCTGTGGACGACCCGCCTGCAGGGGGACCGGCAAAAAAAAAACCCGCTCCGGTTGGGAGCGGGTGAAGTCCAAAACTAGGGATGTCCTGAAAGAGACGGTTCCACTATAGGGATCGCCCCGGTTCGCCTCTGTGCGATAGCGCACGCATGCGCCGAACTAGTCATATTCAAGACGCCGGCGCATGAAAAAACCCGCCGCGGCCGGGCCGGGGCGGGTTGTTCGGAGCAGAGGTCCTCAGACCACGGCGCCGTCGGTCTCGTCCTTTTCCTTGATCGGCTTGATCAGGTCTTCGCGCTTCACACCGAGCCACATGGCCAGCGCCGCGGCGACGAACACCGAGGAATAGATACCGAAGCAGATGCCGATGGTCAGCGCCATGGCGAAATAGTGCAGCGCGTGGCCGCCGAACAGCAGCATCGACAGCACCATGATCTGGGTCGAACCGTGGGTGATGATGGTCCGCGAGATGGTGCTGGTGATCGCATGGTCGATCACTTCCGGCACGCTCATCTTGCGCTGCTTGCGGAACATCTCGCGGATCCGGTCGAAGATGACGACCGACTCGTTAACCGAATAGCCCAGCACCGCCAGGATCGCCGCCAGCACCGTCAGCGAGAATTCCCACTCGAAGAAGGCGAAGAAGCCCAGGATGATGACCACGTCGTGCAGGTTGGCGATGATCGCCGAGACCGCGAACTTCCACTCGAAGCGCACCGACAGGTAGATGATCACGCCGATCACCACCATGATCAGTGCGTTCAGGCCGTTCTGCCCCAGCTCTTCGCCGACCGCCGGGCCGACGAACTCGACGCGCTGCAGGCTGACCAGTTCCTTGTTGTCCGCGGTCACGCAGGCGGTACGGTTGACCGTTTCGCCCTTGTCGGTCGTGACCTGGGTAATGGTCGGCTTGCCCTGCTCCGAAGCGCAGACGGCGTTGAAGACGCGGCTCGAGGTGCCGGCCTGGTCCTGGCCTTCCACGATCGGCAGGCGCAGCAGGACGCTCTGGGCGGTGCCGAAACCGGTCACCTCAGGCGCTTCGTAGCCGATGCCGCGCAGCGTGGTGCGGATCTTTTCCTGGTCCGCCGCGTGCGGGTAATGCAGTTCCATCACGGTGCCGCCGGTGAACTCGACCGACCAGTGCAGGCCCTTGGTCACCAGGAAGAACACCGCAGCCAGGAAGGTCACCACCGAGATCACATTGAGGATCACGGCGTGGCGCATGAACGGGATGTCCCGTTTGATCTTGAAAAATTCCATGATTTAGTCCTGCGCTCCCTGAGTCGCGTTTTGCTTGTTGGGCGTGAAGCCTTCTTTCCAGACCGTGCCGATCGAGATGGTCGCCAGTTTCTTCTTGCGGCCATACCAGAGGTTGATCAGGCCACGGGACAGGAACACGGCCGAGAACATCGACGTCAGGATGCCCAGGCAGTGCACCACGGCGAAGCCGCGCACCGGACCGGAACCGAAGATCAGCAGCGCCAGGCCGACGATCAGGGCGGTGACGTTGGAGTCGAAAATCGTGTCCCAGGCGTGCTTGTAGCCGGCATTGATCGCCACCTGCGGCGTGGCGCCCGCGCGCAGTTCCTCGCGGATGCGCTCGTTGACCAGCACGTTGGAGTCGATCGCCATGCCGAGCGTGAGCGCGATTGCCGCGATGCCCGGCAGGGTCAGGGTGACCTGCATCATCGACAGCAGGGCCAACAGGAACAGCACGTTGGCGGCCAGCGCGATCGCACTGACCATGCCCACCAGGTGGTAATAGACGATCATGAAGACCGCGATCGCCACGAAGCCCCAGAGCGTCGAATGCAGGCCGCGCTCGATGTTCTCGGCGCCCAGCTGCGGGCCGATCACGCGTTCCTCGATGAATTCCATCGGCGCCGACAGCGCGCCCGAGCGCAGCAGCAGCGCCAGCTCGTTCGCGTCTTCCGAGGTGCCCATATTGGTGATCTGGAAGCTCGAACCGAGTTCGCTCTGGATGGTCGGGGCCGACAGCACGCTGTACTTGCCCTTTTCCTTCAGCAGGATCGCCATGCGCTTGCCGACGTTCTCGCGGGTCGCCATGCGGATGCGGCGGCCGCCGTCGCCGTTCAGGTCGAGCGAGACGGCCGGCTGCTGGTTCTGGTCGAAGCTGGCGACGGCGCTCGAAATGTAGTCGCCGGTCAGGATGATGTCCTTCGAGACCACGATCGGGGCACCGCGGCCTTCGGTGAACAGTTCCGAATTCAGCGGGATGGCGGCGGTCAGTTCGGTGCCCGGGGTCACGGTCGAATCGACCATGCGCAGTTCCAGGGTAGCGGTGCGGCCGATGATGTCCTTGGCGCGCGCGACGTCCTGCACGCCCGGCAGCTGGACGATGATGCGGTCGGCGCCCTGCTGCTGGATCAGCGGTTCGCTGGTGCCCAGTTCGTTGATGCGCTTGGACAGGGTGGCGATGTTCTGCTTCACGCCGTCTTCCACGGTGCGCTTGAGCGCGTCCGGCTTCATCGAGACGACCAGCTTCAGGTCGGTGCCGTCAGCGGTCTCGGCGAAGGCCAGGTCCTGCATGGTGGTGGACAGGGCATTGCGGGCGGCGCTGCGGGTGGCGGCGTCGCGGAAGCGCACTTCGATGGTGTCGCCGACGCGTTCGATGCCGGCATGGCGGATGTTCTTGTCGCGCAGCTGGCTGCGCACGCCGGCCTGCACGCCCTTGACCTTGGTGTCGAGGACGGCCTTGGCGTCGACCTGCAGCAGGAAGTGCACGCCGCCGCGCAGGTCAAGGCCCAGGTTCATGGGCTTGGCGTTGATCGCCTCCATCCACGCCGGCGTGTTCTTCGCCAGGTTGACGGTGACGATGTAATCGGGGTTGTCGCGGTCGCGATTCAGGTCGCGCTCGAGCGCCAGCTTGGCCTTGAACTGGGCGTCGGTGGAGGCGAAGCGCGCGCGCACCGAGGTGCTGTTGCCGCTGCCTTCGAGGGCCACGGCAGTGGCCGGAACACCATTGCGCTTGAGCGCATCTTCGACCACGCCGACGGTGGCGCTGGTGATATTGACCGTCGATTTGCCGGTGGTGACCTGCAGAGCCGGCGATTCGCCGAAGTAGTTCGGCGCCGTGTACAGCGCACCCAGCAGGAGCGCGACGGCGATCAATAGATATTTCCAGACGGGATAGCGATTCATAGTGTTCCAGCGTTCTAAGTTGGGCACGCGGCGGCCGTCCCGGGCCGCCGTACGGTGCTAACCGGGCTTACAGGGCCTTCAGGGTGCCTTTCGGCAGCAGCGTCGTCACTGCGTTCTTCTGGACCACGATTTCGGTGCCGGTCGAGACTTCGATGGTCACGTAGGTGTCGGCCACCTTGGTCACGCGGCCGAGGATGCCGCCCGCGGTCGCCACTTCATCGCCCTTGGTCAGCGCGTCCATCATCGCCTTCAGCTCGCGCTGGCGCTTCTGCTGCGGACGGATCATGAGGAAGTACATGACCACGAACATCAGGATCAGCGGCAGGAAAGTGGTCAGGCTACCCATCAGGCCGGGATCGGCTGCGGCCGTGGTTTGCGCGTACGCGTTGGAAATGAACACAAGAACTCCGATTGTGGTGAGATTAAAAAAAGAAGCGGTGTATTCTAGCACCGGCAGTGGTGCCGGAGACAATCTGGAGGTATGTAGGTTTGCAATTCCGGATTGCAAGATGTTGCAGTAAAAATAAGCGTAAACCGTACTCGTGCGATCAAAATTGGGTTCCCGCCTACGCGGGAACGACGTGCTGGAAGAGATGGTCGAATGAGACATTGTTCTCGGCGACAGTCTCAAGACCGTCGTTCCCGCGAAGGCGGGAACCCAATCTTGCCAGCCCAGCAGTTAGCGCTCGCTTACACCGCAGTCCCCTCACACCCCGCGTGCGCGGTCGGCCCGGAACTGGATCCGGAACGCGTTGAAGCGGTCCGCATCGATCGCATCGCGCATCTCCTGCATCAGCTTCAGGTAATAGTGCAAGTTGTGGATCGTGTTCAGGCGCGCGCCCAGAATCTCGTTCGAGCGGTGCAGGTGGTGCAGGTAGGCGCGCGAGAAGTTCTTGCAGCAGTAGCAATCGCAGCTCTCGTCCAGCGGCGCCCCGTCATCTTTATAGCGCGCGTTCTTGATCTTGACGTCGCCGAAGCGCGTGAACAGCCAGCCGTTACGGGCGTTCCGGGTCGGCATCACGCAATCGAACATGTCGACCCCGTTGGCGACGCCCTCGACCAGGTCTTCCGGCGTGCCGACGCCCATCAGGTAGTGCGGCTTGTTCTCGGGCAGGCGCGGGCCGACGTGGGCCAGGATGCGCTGCATGTCTTCCTTCGGCTCGCCCACCGACAGGCCGCCGATCGCCAGGCCCGGGAAGTCGATGTCCTCGAGCCCGGCGAGCGACTCGTCGCGCAGGTGCTCGTACATGCCGCCCTGGACGATGCCGAACAGCGCGTTCGGGTTCTCGCCGCGGTTGAACTCGTTCATCGAGCGCTGGGCCCAGCGCAGCGACATGCGCATCGACTTGGCCGCTTCCTCGGCGGTGGCCGGACGGCCATCGATTTCATACGGCGTGCATTCGTCGAACTGCATCACGATGTCCGAGTTCAGCGAACGCTGGATCTGCATCGACACCTCCGGCGACAGGAACTGGCGCGAGCCGTCGATCGGCGAGGCGAACTTGACGCCCTCTTCCGTGATCTTGCGCATCGCGCCCAGCGAGAACACCTGGAAGCCGCCCGAATCGGTCAGGATCGGACCATCCCAGCCCATGAACTTGTGCAGGCCGCCGAATTTATCCAGCACCGCCGTGCCCGGGCGCAGCCACAGGTGGAAGGTGTTACCCAGGATGATCTGCGAGCCGACTTCCCTCAGCTCGATCGGATCCATCGCCTTGACCGAGCCGTAAGTCCCGACCGGCATGAAAATCGGGGTTTCGATGGTGCCGTGGTTGAGCTTCAGGCGGCCGCGGCGCGCGTGCGACAGGCCGCTTGTGTCTTTCTTCAGTAGGGTAAATTCGAGCATGGTATCTATTAGCGTGAGGCAGTCGTCAGCAGCATGGCGTCGCCATAGCTGAAGAAGCGGTATTCATTGGCGATCGCGTGCTGGTAGGCCTTGCGGATCTCGTGGTAGCCGGCGAAGGCCGACACCAGCATCATGAGAGTCGACTTCGGCAGGTGGAAATTGGTGATCAGGCGGGTGACGGTCTTGAATATGTAGCCCGGCGTGATGAACAGCGCCGTATCGCCGCTGCCGGCCACCAGCTGGCCCGACTGCGAGGCCGATTCCAGCGCGCGCAGCGAGGTGGTGCCGACGGCGACCACGTCGCGGCCCGCGGCCCTGGCGGCGCGCACCGCGTCCACGGTCTCCTGCGGGATCGTGTACCACTCGGTGTGCATCTTGTGCTCCGACAGGTCCTCGACCCGCACCGGCTGGAAGGTGCCGGCGCCCACGTGCAGGGTCACGTACGCCAGCTTGACGCCTTTCCCTGCCAGGCGGTCCAGCAAAGGCTGGTCGAAGTGCAGGCCGGCGGTCGGCGCGGCCACCGCGCCCGGCTCCTTCGAATACACGGTCTGGTAGCGCTGCTCGTCGAATGCGTCGGCCGTGTGCTCGATGTAGGGCGGCAGCGGCAGGTGGCCGTGGGCTTCGATCAGCTCGAACACGTCGCCGCCTTGCGCCGGAAAATGCAGCGTGAAGAACTCGCCGGCGCGCTCGCCGACCGTGACGTCGAAGGCGTCGGCCAGGCGGATGCGGTTGCCCGGCTTGGGCGACTTCGAGGCGCGCACCTGGGCCAGCACCGTGCGGTTGTCGAGCACGCGCTCGACCAGCACCTCGACCTGGCCGCCGGTTTCCTTGACGCCGAAGAAGCGCGCCTTCAGCACGCGCGTGTTGTTCATCACCAGCAGGTCGCCCGGCTGGAGCTGGTCGACGATGTCGGCGAAATGGCGGTCGGTGATCTGGTCGCCATCGAGCTGCAGCAGGCGCGAGGCGCTGCGATCCGGCAGCGGCAGCTGCGCGATCCGCTCTGGCGGCAGGTCGAAATCGAAATCGGAAAGCGAGT
The DNA here is from genome assembly GCA_032115075.1 of Massilia sp. GTDB lineage: Bacteria > Pseudomonadota > Gammaproteobacteria > Burkholderiales > Burkholderiaceae_D > Telluria. The sequence continues at coordinate 2,722 of DAMCRY010000007.1, read as the reverse complement.
ACATTGTCTTCAATTCTGGGAAAATGGATGCTGACAGCCTTACAATAGAGGAAAGGCGGAGGCTGCAATGCGTACGGCGAACCCTCTATTTTACGCCAGCCAACGCCAGAATGCCGCAATATGCCCGCCACCAAGACGCCATCCGCCCCCAAAACGACAGAATCCAAGCTCGCCCGGCTGGGCCTGCGCACCGACATGGACCTGGTGCTGCACCTGCCGATGCGCTACGAGGACGAGACCAAGGTGGTCACGATCCGCGAGGCGAGCATGCGCGGCCTGCAGACCTGGCAGGTCGAAGGGGTCGTGGTCAGGAACGAAATCACCTATAAGCCGCGGCGCCAGTTGCTGGTGCAGATCGCCGACGAGACCGGCGAGCTGCAACTGCGCTTCATGAATTTCTACGGCAGCCAGGTCAAGCAGCTGGCGGAGGGCACGCGGGTGCGCGCACGCGGCGAGCTCAAGCACGGCTTCTTCGGCGCCGAGATGGTCCACCCGACCTATAAGGTGATCAACGAGGGCGCGCCGCTGCCCACCTCCCTGACGCCGGTGTACCCGGCCGGCGAAGGCCTGTCGCAGACCGTGATGCGGCGCGCGATCGCCGACGCCATGAAGCGCGTGGACTGGCGCGACACGCTGCCCAACGCCTTCCTGTCGCGCCTGCAGCTGTGGGACTTCGAGCCTGCCGTGCGCCTGCTGCACTACCCGCCGGCCGACGTCGACGAATACGCGCTGACCGAGCGAAGCCACCCGGCCTGGACCCGCATGAAGTTCGACGAGCTGCTGGCGCAGCAGCTGTCCCTGAAGCGCGCCCAGCGCTCCCGGCGCGAGAAAGGCGCCCCGACCCTGCGCGCGGTCGGGGAATTGTCCGAAGCCTTCCTCGCCGCCCTGCCCTTCCAGCTCACCGGCGCCCAGCAGCGCGTGGTCAAGGAAATCCGCGCCGACCTGCGCGAGGGTTATCCGATGCAGCGCCTGCTGCAGGGCGACGTCGGCAGCGGCAAGACCGTGGTGTCGGCGCTCGCAGCGGCCCAGGCCATCGACAGCGGCTACCAGGCCGCCCTGATGGCGCCCACCGAGATCCTGGCCGAGCAGCACTTCCGCAAGATCGCCGCCTGGATGGAACCGCTCGGCGTGAAGGTGGCCTGGCTGACGGGCAGCCTCAAGAAAAAGGAGAAGGACGTGGCCAAGGAACGGATCGAATCGGGCGAGGCCAGGCTGGTGATCGGCACCCACGCCCTGATCCAGGACACGGTGCAGTTCGCGAAACTGGGCCTGGTGATCGTCGACGAGCAGCACCGCTTCGGCGTCGGCCAGCGCCTTACCCTGCGCAACAAGGGCAGCGACGGCCTGGTGCCGCACCAATTGATGATGTCGGCCACGCCGATCCCGCGCACCCTGGCCATGACCTATTACGCCGACCTCGAGGTCTCGGTGATCGACGAGCTGCCGCCGGGCCGCAGCCCGATCGTCACGCGCGCCATCGACCAGAACCGGCGCGACGAGGTGATCGAACGCGTGCATGCGGCGGCGCTCGAAGGGCGCCAGGTGTACTGGGTCTGCCCGCTGATCGAAGAGTCGGAAGTGCTGCAGCTGCAGACCGCGACCGAGACCTACGAGACCCTGGCCGAAGCCCTGCCCGACCTGGTGGTCGGCCTGGTGCACGGTCGCATGAAGCCGCAGGAAAAGCAGGTGATCATGGACGCCTTCTCCAGCGGCGCGGTGCACGTGCTGGTGGCGACCACCGTGATCGAGGTCGGCGTCGACGTGCCGAACGCCTCCCTCATGGTGATCGAGCACGCCGAGCGCTTCGGCCTGTCGCAGCTGCACCAGCTGCGCGGGCGCGTCGGCCGGGGATCGGCCGCGAGCGTGTGCCTACTCCTGTACCAGAGCCCGCTGGGCCAGGTGGCCAAGCAGCGCCTGATGACGATGCGCGAGACCACCGACGGCTTCGAGATCGCGCGCCGCGACCTCGAAATTCGCGGCCCCGGCGAATTCCTGGGCGCGCGCCAGTCGGGCGAGGCGATGCTGCGCTTCGCCGACCTGGAAGCCGACCAGTGGATCGTGGAAAAGGCGCGCGACGTGGCGCAGTACCTGCTGGACAACGGCGACCGCCCCGAATACATGGCGGTCGTCGACGCCCACCTGACGCGCTGGCTGGGCGGGCGCGAGGAATTCCTGAGGGTATGAAACGCGCGGAATGCCTGCAGATCTGGCGCAAGGCGTGACAATCCGATAGACATCGGAGCCCCGAACCGGGCTATCGTGATGGCTTGCCCATCACCTGCGTACGGCCATGCCCATCTTCGGACTCGGACTCCACCTGATCGTCGCCGTCTTCTTCGCCGTCCATGCCGTGCGCACGGGGCGGCCGATGTACTGGCTGCTGATCCTGTTCTCCTTCCCCCTGCTCGGCAGCATCGTCTACTTCGCCGCGGTATTCCTGCCGCATTCGCGCCTCAAGCGCCAGGCGCGCCTGGCCGGCCACGCGCTGCAGAAGCGGCTCGACCCGGGCCGCGACGTGCGCGAGGCACGCCAGGCCTTCGACCTGACCCCGACCGCGCACAACCAGATGCGCCTGGCCGCCGCATTGCTCGAGGCCGGACAGGGCGCGGAAGCGGTGGCGCAGTACGAAGCGTGCCTGCAGGGACCATTCGGGGGCGATGCGGAAGTGCTCCTGGGCGCCGCGCGCGCCAGCCTGGCGAACGGACAAGCGCCGGCGGCGATC
>DAMCRY010000006.1:18324-37960 GCA_032115075.1 Massilia sp. | reverse complement strand
GACCAACGGATTAAAAGTCCGCTGCTCTACCAACTGAGCTAACGACCCGAAGAAGACAAGATTATAGCGGCGTTTCGGCGATTATCCAAGTGCTTCGTGTCATTTTTTAAGCGGGGCCACGATAGTGCGGTTCACTTTTCGACTTCATCGTCCTCGGCCTGGACTTCCTTGATGGATTCGGGTTCAAGTTTTTCCGCATCCACGTTCATGCGCACGAACAGGCCCCAGGTCGCCAGGATGGCGGCGGCGGCCAGCCCGATGGCGGCGGCGTGCGGCAGGTATTGCGGACGGCCGTGCATGAACTGGAACACGCCGATCAGGCATTCGATCGACAGCGAGACGACCACCACGATCAGGAAGCGCGACAGGAAGCGGCGCACGCGGGTCGGCGCGCTGATGTTGACCGAGCGCTGCACTTCTTCCTCGAGCACCGTCTGGCCCAGTTCCAGCGAGGCGACAGCGATCGTCAGCAGGCCGACGCACTCGAGGACCAGCTCGAAGCGTTCCCGCACCCCGAGGTCGGCACCGGGATTGAGCGCGCCCCAGGTTTCGATCGCGGCAAGCACGACCAGGCCGATGCCGCCGACGAAGAACAGGGCGGAGATCAGGGTATAGCCCAGCATGAAAAGATTGTGGAAGTACTTCACGGTCGCTTTCTGGATTAGTTGTATTTATTCTAATCCCTGCCGGCGAAATTGCGCGTTTGTTTCGCGACGGCGCAACCGAGCGGAAGGCGCCCTTCTTGCTGCAACTAATTCTGGTAGGCCGTGCTGGGCTCGAACCAGCGACCAACGGATTAAAAGTCGCCGGGTCGAAACGAGCATTCTTTATTAATCAATGACTTGCAACGCTTGCCGAGCTCGACAGTCATTCTCACCCAAGGGCACAACTGGTTAGATGGCAGAATTCACGTCACAAATGCGTCACAGCGTGCCGCTACAGGTTGATGGTAACACCACTGGCATTCTCATAGGCATGGTTGAGCCTGGCTAGTGCTACATATTCGTACTGAAGTGTTTAAAGCTCGAGATAAGCTTCGCCCCACAACTGAGACTGTCACCATCGAAAGCGATGCTCTTTCCACTGACCTTGTGATGTGGGGAGCCGGTTGTAATCGTACAGCCCGCGTGACCAGGGATGGGACAACTGCATGTGTCCCCCACGCAGGCCACAGGAATCCCTTGCACCGTGAAGTGGGTAGCGCTGGCGCTGATCACCTTGCCGCCGTGCGACGTGGCGTCGCCTAGCCGGATGACGTTTTTCATGGAACGAATGCCTTGACTTTTTGAATGCGAACGGAAATCCAAAGACGCATAGTTTTACTTGGTCTCTGGCACGGCATAGTTTGCTGGATCGACCGCCATCGATTTGATCGGCCGGAACACATCGCCGCGTGACTCTTGAGCCTTCCGCTTTTCCTCCGAGGGCGGGCTGATGAAGATGAAAGTGGCCTCATGCGGGTCGCGCAGGTTGACCGCCAGGCTTGGGCCGCCGGCGCGATAACTCCCCATGACCCCGATCGCCATCTCCATGAACAAGGTGGCAGCGCCGGTGTTGCCGAGGCGCCGGTCAATATTGATGAATTGGTCGAGCTTGCCGCTGTCGATCTCAGGGCCGCCCTGAGCAGCGTACTGGTGCAGCATGCTCTCGAGCGCGACCAGTTGTTCGGTCTGGTTGTTGGTCGCGGCGATCACGCGGGCTGGCGCCTTGGGCCGTTCAGCCTCGGGCAAGGTGCGTAGGGCTTCCTGCAAACCTTCGAGGAGCGCTTTCTGGCGCGCGTCGCGCCGGGCCAGCGGTTTGCCGTGTTCGTCGCTGGTCTTCACGAAGACGGGGCGGTGGATGTAGCCGAGCGTGGCCATTTTGTCGAACTGCTCGAGTTGTGTTTTGCTCCAGGGGACGGGGAACCATGGGGTTGGCTTCCAGTCCTGAGGTGGCCGGTGCTTGGCGTTCAATTCACGGTCGAGGAAGCTGATCGCGCCGGTGCCGCGAATGTCTGGGCGCACACTGAATTTGGCGGCGAAGTCCAGCCATTCGGCGATGGTTGGGGGGCGAGAGTAAGCGTCCTTATCTGCGCGCGGCAACGACTGCGACAATTCGAGATGGCCGAGGTAGAGGCGCCGCGCGACTCCGTCGCGGTTGAGTACATCCATTGGAACTTCGTAGCCGTCGATGTCGTCGTACGCAAACGGCCGGATCGGGTCTACACGCTCGCGGCGAGCCAGGATGAACAACGCTGCCGAGTCCGGCATTTCTGGAACGTAGTAACCATCCTTGACCAGCGGTGGCGCTCCAGGAGGTTGCGAGAGTTCTCGGGTGTATATCCCATCGTCGGAGTTCAACACGATATATGGCACGTCCGGGTTAGCGTCGAAGAAGTCAAACACGTCCTCGAGAATGCGATCAGGCCGCTCGGCGAAGCGGCGCGGACCGGCGACGAACAGGCTGCTCGACATGCCTTCTCCGTCGGCCCCGGCAGCCAATCCCATAATTGGCGATAATGGGCTATCTGGAATTTCGCCGAAGTCAGGTGGATTCGCATTGAAGACCGGGGTACCCCATTCAGTCACTGAATAGCCGGCGCCATTGAGCAAAGCATCGTTAACCCGGCCACCTGTCAAGCCGTGCTTGTCTGTGCTTGTCCAGGGATATTTCTTCGGATCGTGCTCGCGCAACGAGGTATACGGATTACCGGACTGGAGTGCCTCCCACCGCTTGCCCTGCCGGTACTTGTCGAGAGTAACCCCTAAACCGATTACCTCGAGCACGTACTCGCGCCGTCCTTGCTCAGTGTTGGCCGCTGCCAGCTGCTCCTGCGCTTTCGATGCCGCCGCCTTGGCCTGCACCTGACGTGCATCGGCTTCGCGGGCGGCCAGCACCCACCGCCCTCCGAGGAGCAGTCCGATTCCGAGCAGGACCGCCAAGGGCCACCATAGTTTGCTCATTGTTACCTCCGTTTGGCTGGTTGCCGCGATGACGTTTGTTGATAACATGAAGAGCAGTGCCAACATCCATTGAAATGGCATGCTGCGAAATCGCTGTTTTGCTGCCAGATTCTTCGTATTATTGGAAGTGCTCATGAAGTCACCCGTTCAGCCTTCCCCACTTGGCCGGACATCGATTCCACGACGAGAGCGGGCGGAAGTCCCTCTGGCGGAAGTGGCAGGTCGGCAGGTAGTTTTCCGGTCGAGTAATACTCTTTAGTTCCTTCAATCAGTGCCTTGCGCCAGGGGCGTTCGTCCGCCCAATAGACTGCATACAGCGTCTGAAATTCTTTCCAGGTAAGAATGCCAGGACGAAGTTTTTCGCGTGGATCAGGTTTCTTCAACCGCCAGTCCGCCACCGCGCACAGGTATCTGTAGAACAGCGGATCGGTTGGCGCCTTCCCTCCACCGATTGCCACGTCGTAGGCGGTCACATGGCTATGGTTCTTGCGCCCACCGTAGATCGCGCTGTGGAACGAGCGCGATACAGCAGTCTTCTGCCAGCGCAGGCGTGCCTCGTTCGGCGTCTCGGTCCGTTCGATCAACAGCTTGGGCGGATTGAGGAGACGGTTGAATTCGAGGCAGGCATACACATTCTTGACCTGGCACTTGTCCTCGTTTTTCTTCTCGCGGTTGAGCGCTTCCGTCAATGCCGCACGATACTCGCTGCATTTCGCCACCTTGCCCTTGTGCAGGGTGGGACGCGGGCTCGGAACCGGTTGATAGCCGCGCAGGGTCGCTGCGATACCGGCCGGATCCGCGATGCACTCCCAGTGACTTCCGTTAATACCGTAGTCGCTGGTAACGGAAACCGCGGCGTCGATCTGGTCGACGTTCTCGCTGGCGCCGTAGCGCTTCTGGGCATCGGGGAAGGCTCCTTCGCCCATGCTGGCGATAATCGGCTTTGGCAGTGCCTCGCCTGTGATACGGCGCAGCCCGAATCGAGCCCGCTCTTCGGGAGAAGCGTCGCTGGGCGCGTCGTCTTGAGCGGGTAAGCGCTCCCGCAAGAAATGATTGCTTGTAAGCGAGTCGCTGGCGGCTGTGTGCGCGTGATCGTCTTCACCGGGAACCCGTAGTGCAAAGTCGTGAGGCGGTTGCCCGACCATGGCAAACTGGCCGTTCCGGAAGTCCGGGCGGCGCTTCAGCGTGAAAACGCGCTGGAAGAAGCCACTGCCCAGCTCCGAGAGCGGCTTGCGTGTTGTCTGCGCCGGCGCTGCTGCCGTTGTGGCCTGCTGCGGTGCGAAATCCTTGAACGATGCACGCGCATTCACTTGCCGAGTTTCTAGCTTGTGGCCGCGCAGGAAGTCGGGCACGCCTTGCCAGCCGATCCCCGCGACACCGGCGAATGCCACCGTCATGTCTTCCGGCGAGAAGTACAGGTAGACCTTGCCTCGATTGTCGCGGTCTTTTGCGGCCGTCCATTTAGGGCCGACTGCGCCAAAATGCTTTTTTGTATCGGTCAGTTCCGCCAGCGCGGGGCTTGGATGCTTTTTGGCCTGGACGCCTTTGACAATGTTCGCCAGCGTGGTCAAACGGGCGTGCAAGGTTTGTCCACCGCTGATGTATTGGTAGCGGTTCTTGTTCCCCGCCGTCATCAGCGCATCTGCGCCGGCATAACCGTCGGCGAGGGCTGCGGTCGTCGGCAGTTCGTCGATCAGGCTGTACGGGGGATTGCACAGGATCAGCGTGTCGGCCGGTCGCGCCCCCGGCTGCTCCTTCTGCATGTTCGGATCGAGAAGGAAAGCCTGGGCAAGCAGGCTGAGAAGGCAACCCTGGCTATGCGCGACGATCGAGACCGTTTCGTTTTCGTCGTAGTCGCGGATCATCGAAATGAGTGCGGCGAGCCGGCGGGCTGCCAGGATCATGTAGAGCCGGCCCGGGTTTTTCAGGAGGGGGTGGGTTGCGTCGCGCGCTGCCATGTCGATGGCCCCCATGGCGTTGCCTTTGCCCCGGTTCCACATTTCCGGAAGCGAGGACGTTGCGTTGGCAAACGGCCCGCCTTCCTTGGAATAGTCCCTGTCCAAGCGGTTGCCGTAACGGTCGGTTGCCTGGCCGTGCGGTGTCTTCCTCCAGTCGCGCACATGCGCGGATTCTTCCCGGAATCCCCAGTAGAACGGGATGACCGGGCTGTGGGTTTCATCGGTGACCTGGCGCTTGTAGAAAACGGCATCCGGATCTTCCTCCAGCTTGTTCCGGTCTTCTGTTTGCGGCATCCGGTAGGCAGCTGGCGTCAAATCACCGCACAGGCGTTCGGCCAGGCCTTCGCACAGGCCTGATTCGACAGCGTCGTAACTCACTCCTATGTCGTTTACGCCATGAACGATGATGATCGAGCCGGGCAGGTTGTGTCTTATCCCGACAATCCTTTTGTTCCCTTTCTTTGGGAGGGTCACGCCTTCCCCGGTGCCTCTGTCGAAAGGTAGTTTCTTATAAAGCCCAGAGCTCTTTGCTTTGCTCATGACTGCCCTTTCTCCTCGAAATGAATACGCGCAGCGTGCATCTGTTCGTGTTGCAAAATCGTGGTTTTGCCGGCAGCGTCTGTTTCACCCTCGCTGCTTCCGGCAGGCGACTCGATCTTGTAAGCCAGTCCGGCTGCGGGCATGCCGCCGTCGAGATGGGGGTAGAGGCGGGGTTCGAAGGCAAGATCGGTTCCATCCTTCTTGAATGCGGGAAGCTCGGCGTTCATGGTCTCGGGCCCCTCCCAGATGAAATCCGGCGCATGGAATTTGAGCGCTTGCTTGCTGCCCAGGACTGGCGATCCTTCACCTAGTTTGAGAAATGAGCCGTCTGCCGTCACAAACAGGATGCTTTTGGCTGCGACGGTAATCGCGCCTTCATTGGCGGTGACCTGGATGTCCTTCGCCGAGTTGACAGCGATGTCGTCGTGCTGGCTCTGCAGCAGCAGCGCGCCGGTGTGTGCGATCGCATTGAGCCCGCCACTGCGGGCAAAAAGCGAGACGCCGTTGCCGGCATTGACTGCGAAGCGTTGACCTGCGGTGAGCTGCAGATGCTGCTGGGCGGCCGTATCGATATTGGTAGCCGAGTAGCTCACGATGGCTTTGGAACTCGCGAAACCAATCCCGGCGGGTGAGGTCATCGCGATGACCGGTTCCCTTGGCTCGGGGCTTTCCGGCGCGGTGTTGCTGCCATCCTCCCACTGCTTGAACCGTGCAAGCAGGGCTTCCTGCTCCTTGGTATCGATCTCCAGGCCTTTGTGTTCGGCGGCGTAGCTCCCGAGGGAAGTGCACAGCTCGCCGCACTCGCGCAGAAGGTTCAGATAGTCGTCGCGGGCCAACTGGGGGCCTTTGGTACCGGCGCCGCCGAGCAGTTTCCAGGCGCTGATCAAAATCCCGCGCGCAGCCCGCAACGCGATTGCTTCGTCTGTACGCAACTCCGCGCCTTCTCCGCGGGGGCGGGCGCCATCCTGCCGCCGCGGTTCCGTGAGGTATCCAAGGTTCAGTTCACTCACGCCGTGGTCGCTCGCCAACTGCGCGCTGATCTGGCCGGAGGTATCGTCCAGCCTGAGCTGGTTGCCGCGCTGCCCGCGCACTTCCCGGCTACGCAAACCGGATTGGTAGCGGGTATCTGGCAGCCCGTCCTCCCGTACAAATGCCGGGGGTGGCGCTGCGCCGTTGTACACCTGGGCCACGATGACGGGCTTGTCGGGATCTCCCCCGGCGAAGGCGACCAGTACCTCCGTGCCGACGGGCGGCAACAGGCGCGCGCCGCACTGGCCACTGTTTCCCGGTCCGTCGCCAGCCCAGTTGGAGGCTACCCGTACCCAGGCCGAGTCGCGATCCGAGTCCGAACTGCCGGCGCCAGCTGCGTGTGCATGGTCCCCTGGACGTGTAGCGAGAAAGCGGATCTTGACGCGGCCGAGATGATCGCACCAGACTACCTCGTTTTCCGGTCCAACAACGATTGCACTCTGCAGTTGAGGAGGTGGCATGACCGGGCGTGGCGGGACGATCCGGACTGTGCGTCGGACGCACTCGAAGCGGGTCTTGAAGCGCAGCGGTTCATCGTCGCCGCCAGCGATGGACGTCGTTGCGTCACGGGGCCATCCGCTGCGTTCGAACAGCCGTTCTACCCGTGCGCCGATCTCCACCGGCAGGTTGTTCTCGGCGACGATATGCTGCGACGTGACGACGAACTCGCGTTCGCTGGCGGGATGTGTGTCGATTTCCGGATGGCCAGTCAAGCTGAACCACTCGCCAACGGCAAGGTCGCGCACCCCGCCTTCGCCTTTGAAGCATTTGCTTGCGTATTCGTGGTGCGCCACCTGCGCATAGGTCAGCTCCGTGAGGTCGCGCGGGCTGTCACCAACATGAGGGGGGCCAACCAGGTATTGATCCAGTCCGGCGGCTAACTGGGTGCCGTATTCTCCCTGATCTGCTTGCGAGGCCACGTGGGTCGTCATGAACATCGTATTGCGCGGCTGCAGGTAATCCCAGCTGTGCAATGAGCCGATGCCCGACTGGAGCTTGCGTACTGCGCTCCAGCCGGTAATGGCGTCTCGCTGCTCGGTGGCGGCGTCGCGGTGAAAACGCACCTCACCGGCCTCGTTTCGATCGAGTTTGCTGGAATCGTCGAACAGAACCAGCGTGTGGCCGATATCGGATGTTTGCTCACGGCTGGGGGCGTTTCCTGTATTCGTCAGTCCCGAACGGAAAAACCAGGCGATGCCACGCCGCTGCATCAGACGCCGGATGAACGCGGCGTCTGATTCGTTATGCTGCATGATGAACGTACGGCGCGGGTGTTGACGGCTGGTGAGTACGGGATCGATGTGCAGATCGAAAGTGCTGGCCAGGACCGGCATGGTCCTTTGCCATTCACTGACAAGTATCTGGATAATGTCCAGTTCGTTCTTGTCCCGGAAAACTCGGGTGTTGAACCTGTCTTCCAGCACCGATAGCGCGTCACGGATGATTAACTGATAGGTTGCGAGGCCGCCGTCGCTTTGGCCGGACGCTGCTTCCGTAACGATGCCGCAAATGCGGCGCAGTTGCCCACGGTCCGTGACGATCTGCAGCTCGCAAGGCACGCCGATGAAGTTCTTGAGCTGCAGTGTCGCGCTTTCGGATACGCAGAGAATCCGGAACTCGAAGCCGCCGCAGATCGCTTCACTGCCAACAACCCTTTGAGGAAGTAGTGACTCGTCGCCGGCGCCATCATCGCTCTCCAGGATCAGGCGAAGCGGGCGGTTGCCCGTCGCGAGCTTGTACTGAGTAAGGCCGAATGCGGTCGCTATGTCGTTAGCTGTCATGTGTCGTTATTCCCCATCAGGTTGGATGTGCTGCTTCGCGGACGCCCCCCGCTCGTCAGGAGCGTGCGCGGCCTGTTGTAAGCTCGTATGCTTTTGGCGGCGGCGCCTGGCCGCCTAGCTGGTCGGCATGGATGAGGATGGGAGCGACAAAGATCAGCTTGCGTGAACTGCGGGCGGGGCCGCACGGCTGGGCTCGGAAATGGCCGCGCCGCCAGTGCGGCGCCCTGATGCCGGCCGCGCCGGGCGCCGGCAGGATCGCCGGTGCGCTTGCAGGGCCGACCGTGATGCGGTCATATAGGGAATCCATGCGGCGCTGCAGTTTGGCCTGCTTTTTCGGACCCACGCCCGCCAATCGCTTGAGTGCTGCGCTGTGTTCCGTGTTGACCTCCTTGCGCGCCTCCTTCAGACCGAGGTACAGGAACACTTTCACCATGTTGTTGATCAGCTGGATCAGCACATCGTCGTCGCTCGCGCGCTGCCCGTTCTCAGGCGTCAAGATCCCCTCGGCCCACTCGATGACGGTCTCTTCCGGCGAGAGCAAGGGGTCGCGCAGCAGTCGCGTACTGATTCCCCTGTCGTTCGATGCGTAAACGACCATCAGTTCGATCACGGTGATGAACTCAGTGCGGTTCTCTGACGGCCCTTGCCTGCTGACGAAACAGAAAATGCCCTCGATCCAGCGGCCCTTAATGCGGTCTTCAAGCGTCCTGAAGTGCTCCGCCGTCGCCCGGTTCAGCTGAAGATACTGCGCATCGAATGGCGGCGAGAACAGCTGCATCGGCAGCGTGTCGTCGATATCGGATTGCATCAGAAGCGCATCGAGCGCCGGGGGTCTCTCGATCAACGCGCCGTTGTTTCGTTCGAAATGAATATTGGCAGCCCACCTGGCGACGATGGCGAGCGTGGAGTTAGCCCAGCCAGGCGGACGCTGGTAGCGCGAGTGCCGCTCCAGGTGCTGGTCTACCTGCCAGCACAGCTCATTGATGCAGTCGAGGCAAGTGGCGCGCGCGCTGGCCCAGTCGTCCCACACGCGGCGGCTCCAGTCGTGGGCAGTGAACAGGCGCCGCCATTCCTCGAGCGCGCCCTGGTTGCGGAATTTGACTGGAAAAGGGAGACCGTCCAGCGCTACCACCGCCGGGTCGAGCTGTCCCAGCGCGCTGGTTGGGAGCCTGTGCCGCATCACCTTGTATTCGGCGTACTCGGCTGCGGGAACGCCGGCGCGAGCCACAAGTTCTACTTCAGGGGCGCGGAACGGGGTATCTGCCATGGTCAACCATCTGCGTTTGAGATAGCTGCTACCTACTGCAATGAAAACCTTTTGATTATTCAGGGATATGCAGCAGTGAAATTTGAGCAAACGCAACTTGCCGATGGCCCTGAGACAAGTATTTCGATATAAATGGAAAGTCGAAGGGTACGGGACTACTGTTTCAATCAGCAATTACGCTAGAACCTTTTTAGGCTCAACGTTCCAAAGGGACTCGACATCTGATTAGCTGCGAAAAATACCGGACGAGTTGCATTTCAATCTGAATGGCAACTGCATCTGAATAGCACGCCGTGTGCAAATAGGCTTAGCGCATTTGAGGAGACCTGCTGGTCAAGGCGCCTTGAAAACAAAAAGGGCGCCATGATCACTCATGGCGCCCGTCTTGCTGCAACTAATTCTGGTAGGCCGTGCTGGGCTCGAACCAGCGACCAACGGATTAAAAGTCCGCTGCTCTACCAACTGAGCTAACGACCCGAAAGAGGCAGCATTATAGCCGGCTGTTCTGGTTTGCGCTAGTGCCAGCTGAACAATGTCGCATCAAACCAGCGCCGCGGTCACCTTCAGCACCTCGTCCACCGTGGTCACGCCCTCGACCACCTTCATCGCTCCCGCGATGCGCAGCGGTTTCATGCCGTCCGCCACGCTCTGCTGCCGCAGCTTCTGGATGTCGCCCGATGCGCGCACGATGTGCGCGAAGCCTTCGCTCACGGTCAGCAGCTCGTAGATGCCGGTGCGCCCCCGGTACCCGGTCTGCCGGCATTCCGGACACCCGATCGGCCGGTAGACGGTCGCCGGCTTCGGAATATTCCAGGCGCCGCCGACGCTCTGCCAGACTTCATCGCTCAGTTCCCCACCCGGCGCCTTGCAGTCGGGGCAGAGCGTGCGCACCAGGCGCTGCGCCATTACCCCGATCAGGGTTGCCTCGAGCAGGTAATCCGGCACCCCCAGCTCCAGCAAACGCACGACCGCTGACGGCGCGTCGTTCGTGTGCAGCGTCGACAGCACCAGGTGTCCCGTGAGCGCCGCCTGGATCGCCATTTCCGCCGTCTGCAGGTCGCGGATCTCGCCGACCATGATGATGTCCGGGTCCTGCCGCATCAGTGCGCGCACGCCGTCGGCGAAGGATAGCTCGATTCCCGGCTGCACCTGCATCTGGTTGAACGAGGCCTCGACCATCTCGATCGGGTCCTCGACGGTGCAGACGTTCACCTCGCTGGTCGCCAGCGCTTTCAGCGTCGTATACAGCGTGGTGGTCTTGCCCGACCCCGTCGGCCCGGTAACCAGGATGATCCCGTGCGGCCGGTTGGTCAGCGCATCCCAGCGCTGCGCGTCGTCCGGCGGGAAGCCCAGTTCCGGCAGCGTTTTCACGACCACTTCCGGGTCGAAAATACGCATCACGAGCTTTTCGCCGAACGCGGTCGGCAGGGTCGACAGGCGCAATTCGACTTCCTGTCCGCCGGCGGTGCGCGTCTTGATGCGTCCATCCTGAGGACGGCGCTTTTCGATGACGTCCATCCGTCCCAGCAGCTTGATGCGGGCCGTCATCGCGATCATCACGACCGCGGGCACCTGGTAGACCTGGTGCAGCACGCCGTCGATGCGGAAGCGGATCACGGCGAATTCGCGTTTCGGTTCCAGGTGAATGTCCGAAGCGCGCTGCTCGAAGGCGTAGCTCCACAGCCAGTCGACGATGTTGACGATGTGCTGGTCGTTCGCGTCGAACTGCTTGTTCGACTTGCCCAGCTCGACCAGCTGCTCGAAATTGTTCCGCATCGCCAGGTCCTGGCCGGTATGGCGGTTGGCGTCGCGGATCGATTTGGCGAGGCTGAAGAATTGCGAGATGTACTGCGCGATATCGAGTGGATTGGCCAGCACCAGTTCGATCTTGCGGCGCGAGATCTTGGCGATCTCCGCTTCCCATTCGGTATTCGCCGGATCGGCGGTCGCCACGACCAGGGTCGAACCGTTCATTTCCACCGGCAGGATATTGAAGCGCGCCGCGTAGCTGGCCGACATCACGTCGGCCACCTTGGTGAAGTCGATCTTCAAAGGATCGATGCGGATGAAGGGCAGGCCGACCTTGCTGGCGCACCACTCGGTCAGCACGTCGAGCGTGAGCAGGCGATGGGGCGGGAGCGCCGAAACCAGTTTGCACTGCGCCACGGCGGTCAGCGGATGCATCGAGCCGGCCGCGTTCTTCAGGACGCCCTGGGCCTGCGCGAACTGGGCCTTGACGTGTTCCTTGGTGACGATGCCGTCGGCTAGCAGCCAAGAGAAAATGGACTGCAGATCAAGCGCGCGCAGGCGCGGGGCCTTGCCGGCGGTGCTGGATGGGACGGCATGCGTGTTCACGTTGTGCTCCCGGCGGAAAAATTCAGGTGGCGGCGTAAATGCCCTTGACCCAGGTCTTCGCCGGCAGCTTGGTGGCGGCGACGATCTGGGCGGCGCGGGCCGCCAGCGCTTCCTTGTCCAGCGCGGGCCGGTCGCGGAAGCACAGCGCCACCACGTTGCCCTCATGGACTTCCGGCAGGCAGATCACGTGGGCGAAGGCGAATTTCATGGCCTTCAGGTTCTTGGCGAAGCTCGGGTGGTCGCCGAACAGGTTGACCGTCATGATGCCGCCTTCGGCCAGGCAGTCGTTGCAGGCCTGGTAGAACTCGGGCGTGTCGAGCACCGGGCCGCGCGCGGTGGCGTCGTACAGGTCGCATTGCAGGACGTCGAAGGCGCCATGGTTGGCAGGGTCGAGGACGAAGTCCATCGCGTCCATTTCCAGCACGCTCAGGCGTTCGTCCTCGGGCGGCAGCTTGAACATCGAGGCGCAGATGGCGACCACCGATTCATTGAGCTCGACGGCAGTCACCGTCGCTTCCGGGAACTGCCGGTAGCAGAACTTGGTCAACGTAGCAGCACCGAGGCCGAGCTGCGCGATGGCGCGCGGGGCGTCGATGAACAGCATCCAGGCCATCATCTGCTGGGCGTACTCGAGCTCCGGCCAGTCGGGCTTGCGGATGCGCATCGCACCCTGCACCCATTCGGTGCCGAAATGGAGGTAGCGGACGCCATCCTGCTCGGACAGCGTGACGGGCGCGAACTTGGGCTTGCGCGCGGGACGGCGCGAGGATTCGGCCTGTTCGATGGATTTGCGTTTGATGAGCATAGGGCAACCTGGTTGAATCGCCCCATTATCGGGGGAGGGGTTCCCGCAGCGCAAGCACGCGCCTCGGGAAACCGTCTGGAGCGCCGGGCCGTCCCGGCGCCGCGATCAATAGTCGATCGGCTGGACCGACACGCGCAGGCGCACGCGGTTGCCCGGGTCGCGGTTCATCAGGGTGGTGTAGCTCTGGCCGCGGTATTCGTAGGTCACGTCGTAGCCGGCGGTGCGCGACTCGTAGGCGTCGACCACGCGGCACTGGCGCACGGCCTGTTCCTGCACGCCTTGCGGACGGTTGCTGTTCTCGGCACGGTCGCCGATCATGGCGCCGGCGATCGCGCCGGCGGCCGTCGCAGCCACGCGGCCGCTGCCGCTGCCGACCTGGTTGCCGAGCAGACCGCCGACGACGCCGCCGATGATGCCGCCACCTGCGCCGCGCTGCTGCTGGACCGGAACCTGCACGTACTCGGTGCGGCATTCCTCGCGCGGCGTGCGGATCTGTTCCACGCGCGGCTGGACGCGCACCACGCGGCCGAAGTCTTCGAAATCGGACGACGCGGTCTGGGCCTGGGCCAGTGGCAGGGCGCCGATGCCCATGGCGGCGATGATCAGTTTGGCATTGAAGTTCATGGTCTACCTCATAGTGGAGCAAGCGGAGCGATCGATCGATTCGTCTGGTGGGGGGAGAACCGACCGGACTTTGATGCCTTCTATGGTAATCCTATCGACCGGCCATATCGAATCCCCGTGGCAACAAAATGTAACAGGGGCGGGCGCTTCACTGGGGGCTTGTCAGAATGGCAGAGCCGGCGAAACCGGCGATTTTACGAGGTATGCATCTCTACCAATTCTTACAAAATCGATTCCCGGGATCACATTTGGGTTGCTTCCAATACCACAAAACGTTACCCTTACACAAATAAGGGCTTTATTGGCGTGTGGAAACGACAGCGGGAGAGCAGACAGGGGCGGATGCCAACCGCCGCGATGGGTGGCGCATGGGCGCCGCCGGACACCGAGCTGGTCATCTAGAGGAAAAAATGAGTTTGTTGATGAGAGTGCCGCCCAATCTTGTGCAGTCGATCCGCGCTTTCCGCGTCGCCGAGCTGCAGCAGGAGGCTGCGCGCCTGGGTCATCACTTCCTGTACGCGCATTGCGCCAATACCTTGACCAAGCAACAAGTCTGCGCCCGCATCGGCGAAAATTTTTATTTCCCCAAGGCCTGCAGCAAGAATTTCGACGCCCTGCGTAAATGCCTGACCGAGACCGTCAGCGAAGCCGGTCCGCAGCCGGGTTTCCTTGTCGTGCTTGAACAACTGCCCAGCGCCCAGAAATTCGACAAGGAAGCACGCGAGAACCTGCTCGACGTGTTCCGCGACGCGGCCGAATTCTGGGCCGAAAAGAAAGTCCCTTTCCGCGTATTCTATTCCTTCGAGATTCCCGCCACGGAAAGCGCCTGAGCGCTTCGTGGCCACGCCGCCGGCCCTCGCCGACGGCGGTTGCCGGCCGGCGATACGGTACAATGCCGGCTATGAAAAACATCGTGATCCTCATTTCCGGCCGCGGCAGCAATATGGAAGCGGTCGTGCGCGCGGCGGAAAGCCAGGGATGGCCGGCCCGCATCGCGGCGGTGATCAGCAATAAACCGGAAGCGCAAGGCCTGGAGTTCGCCCGCGCCCGCGGCATTCCCACGGCCGTGGTCGCCAACAAGGCATATTCCTCCCGCGCCGAGTTCGATGCCGCGCTGCAGGAAACGATCGACCGTTTCGCGCCGGACCTGGTCGTGCTGGCCGGCTTCATGCGCATCCTGACCGCGCCTTTCGTCGAACACTACGCGGGACGCATGCTGAATATCCACCCGTCGCTGCTGCCGCTGTTCCCGGGCCTCGGCACGCACCAGCAGGCGCTGGATGCGGGCGAACGGGAGCACGGCGCCACCGTCCACTTCGTGACGGCCGAGCTGGACCATGGACCGATCGTCGCGCAGGCGCGGGTGCCGGTGCTGCCGGGCGATACCGAGGACACGCTGGCCGCCCGCGTGCTCGTCGAGGAACACAAGCTGTACCCGCATGCGGTGCGCCTCTTCGTTGAAGACAGGCTCAAGATCGAAAATGGCGAAGTGCGCATCACCGACGATGCCGCCGCCGAACCCATCAGTACTTAAACCAGATTCACACCAAGGAATACCATGAGATTGCCTCCAGCGATCATCGGCAATACCGAAGAAGTATTGCGCGAGGTCCTGCGCTTTATGTCGCCCGCCGACGTCACCCTGTCGCGCTATTTTAAAGACCACCCGCGTTTCGGCGGCCGCGAGCGCGGCGTCATCGCCGAAGCCGTGTACGCCGTGCTGCGTAACAAATCCTTCTACACCGATTTCGCCGGCTCGGGCAACACGCCGTCGATGCGCAAGCTGGCCCTGCTGGGCCTGGCCGAAACCGTCGGCATCGACGCCCTGGGCGGCCTGAGCGAAGAGGAAACGCACCTGCTTACCCGCGTCAAGGAAGTCGACCGCAAGCTGCTGCCGCCGCAGATGCAGGCCAACCTGCCGGGCTGGCTGTACGACAAGCTGGTCGCGCAGTTCGGCGAGGCCGAGGCGCTCGAGCTGGCCGCCGTGCTGAACACTCCGGCGCCGCTCGACCTGCGCGTCAATTCCATCAAGGCCAACCGCGACGACGTGATCGCCGAGCTGGCCAAGGCCCCGATCGCCGCCGAGCCGATGCCGTATGCGCCGCTGGGCCTGCGCGTGCTGAAGAAGCCCGCGCTGCAGAACCTGCCGCTGTTCAAGGAAGGCGCGATCGAGGTGCAGGACGAGGGCAGCCAGGTGCTGGCCCAGCTGCTCGGCGCGCGCCGCGGCGAGATGGTGGTCGATTTCTGCGCCGGCGCCGGCGGCAAGACCCTGGCGCTGGGCGCGACCATGCGCAATACCGGCCGCCTGTACGCCTTCGACGTGTCGGAAAAGCGCCTGTCGAAGCTCAAGCCGCGCCTGGCGCGCAGCGGGCTGTCGAACGTGCACCCGGTGCTGATCGCGCACGAGCGCGACGCCAAGATCAAGCGCCTGGCCGGCAAGATCGACCGCGTGCTGGTCGACGCGCCCTGTTCCGGCCTGGGCACCCTGCGCCGCAACCCGGACGTCAAGTGGCGCCAGAAGCCGGAAGCCGTCGCCGAGATGCAGGAAAAGCAGGCGTCGATCCTGGACGGCGCCGCGCGCCTGGTCAAGACCGGCGGCCGCCTCGTATACGCCACCTGCAGCCTGTTGAACGAAGAGAACGACGTCATCGTCGAGCAGTTCCTGGCCACCCATCCGGACTTCGAGCTGGTGCCGGCAAACAAGGTGCTGGAAGAACAGAAGATTCCGCTCGAGATGGGCCAGTACCTCAAGATGCTGCCGCACAAGCACCAGACCGACGGCTTCTTCGCCGCCGTGCTGCAACGCAAGCCTAAGCCTAAGGCGGCACCGGCCGACGAGTCGGAAGTGCCCGACGCTGAGGAATAACGCCGACACATGCCGCTCCAGCAATTGCTGGCCGACCTGCTCGGCGACATCCACCAGCCTGCCATCCTGTGGCAGGCGCTCGCCATCGTCCTGTGCGTGACGGTCGGCTGGGGCCTGGCGCGGCTGATGCACCGTTCCTGGTTGCAAAATCACCAGGATCACCACGGTAGCGGCCTGATCGGCCTGGGAATGGCCAGCTTCAGCCGCGTGCTGCCGCCGCTGCTGATCTTCGGCCTGCTGGTGACCACGCGCGCCGTCATGGCGCGCTACCAGAGCGTGCACCTGCTCGACGTGGCGGTGCCGCTGTCGTCCTCGCTGGCGGTGATCCGCACCGTGTTCTACCTGCTGCGCCGGGTGTTCGCGCGGCGCGGCCAGCTGGGCGAGGCGCTGCAGACCTTCGAGAAGATCTTCGCGCTGGTCGTGTGGCTCGGCGTGGCGCTGCACATCACCGGCGTGCTGCCGGACGTGATCCGCGTCTTCGAGAACACCAAGCTGCGGATTGGTTCGCACACGCCGACCGTGGCCGACCTGGTCGAAGGCACGGTCTCGGTCGTGGTCCTGATGATGCTGGCCATGTGGGCCGGCGCGGCGCTGGAAGAGCGCCTGATGAAGGTCGAGCGCATGCACAGCTCGATCAAGGTGGTGCTGGCGCGCATGAGCCGTGCGCTGCTGATCCTTGTCGCCGTGCTGTTCAGCCTGTCGCTGGCCGGGCTCGACCTCACCGTGCTGTCCGTGTTCGGCGGCGCGCTCGGCGTCGGTCTCGGGCTCGGCATGCAGCGTATCGCCAGCAATTACGTATCCGGCTTCATCATCCTGCTGGAACGCAGCCTGACCATCGGCGACCCGATCACGCTCGACAAATATTCGGGCAAGGTGGCGCGCATCAACACGCGCTATACGGTGCTGCGCGGCGCCGATGGCACCCAGACCCTGTTGCCGAACGAAATGCTGATCACCGGTGTCGTGCTCAACCAGTCCTCGACCAACCGCAACGTGCGCGCCGTGACCAAGCTTACAGTGTCCTACGACAGCGACCTCTCCGTCGTGATGCCTTTGCTGGAAGCGCAGCCGAAAGGGGTGCCGCGCGTGCTCGAGACGCCGGCGCCGAACGTCCTGCTGAACGCCTTCGCGGCCGACGGCTACGAGCTCGAAGTCGGTTTCTGGCTTGGCGACCCCGAGAACGGGCAGGGCGGCCCGATCTCGGACGTCAACCAGAAAATCTATGCGCTCGTGCAATCCGGCCAGGTCAAGCTTGGCCACCCGTCCATGGACACGCGCCTGCTCGATGCACATATCACATCGGTCGTTGCGCGAACGCCGGGTCAAGCCTGATTCAATCGCGAATTCGGGCGCACGGAAGTGCCGCAGGTCAGTAGAACCGCGTAAAATGTCGGGTTGCGAGCTGCCGCGAACGAAGCGGGGGCCGCCGCACTATCCTTGGAGACTGAATGAATTTTTTGAGTAGCGATCCCGTGCAAGCCGTGCTGACCTTCATGTCGACGGGCCTGCTCGACCTCACCGGCTGGCAAATCTTCTTTGTTACGCTGGGGCTGACGCACATCACGATCGCCGCCGTGACGATCTACCTGCACCGCCACCAGGCGCACCGCGCCCTCGAGCTGCATGCGATCCCGAGCCATTTCTTCCGCTTCTGGCTGTGGCTGACCACCGGCCAGGTGACCAAGGAATGGGCGTCGATCCACCGCAAGCACCACGCCAAGTGCGACACCGAGGAAGACCCGCACAGCCCGCAGACCCGCGGCATCCGCAAGGTCCTGTTCGAGGGCGCCGAGCTGTACCGCGCCGAGAGCAAGGTCAAGGAGACCATGGAAAAGTATGGCCACGGCACGCCGGACGACTGGATCGAGCGTAACGTGTACACCAGGCACAGCGCCGCCGGCGTCGTGCTGATGCTGCTGATCGACTTCGCGCTGTTCGGCATCGTCGGCATCTCGGTGTGGGCCGTGCAGATGATGTGGATCCCGATCACCGCGGCCGGCATCATCAACGGCATCGGCCACTACTGGGGCTACCGCAACTACGACTGCAGCGATGCGGCGACCAACATCTTCCCACTGGGCATCCTGATCGGCGGCGAGGAACTGCACAACAACCACCACACCTTCGCCACTTCGGCCAAGCTGTCGAGCAAGTGGTACGAGTTCGACCTGGGCTGGGGTTATATCCGCATCCTGGAAACCCTGCGCCTGGCGAAAGTGAAGAAAGTGGCGCCGAAGCCGGAATTCGCCAAGGACAAGCTGGTGGCCGACCTCGACACCCTGCAGTCGGTGATCGCCAACCGCTACGACGTGATGGCGAAGTACGCCAAGTCGGTGCGCCACGCTTTCCGTGAGGAATTCGAGCACCTGAAGCACAAGGCTGAGCTGGAAGCGCGCTTCCTGAAAAGCTCGCGCAAGCTGATGCAGCGCGAACCGGCCAAGCTGGAAGCCTCGCACAAGCAGCAGCTGGTCGAGCTGTTCCAGCATAGCAAGGCGTTGGAAACCATGCACCAGATGCGCGTGGAACTGGGCGCGATCTGGGAGCGTTCGCACTCGACCCGCGACCAGCTGCTGCACCAGCTGCAGGACTGGTGCGCGCGCGCCGAAGCCTCGGGCATCAAGTCGCTGCAGGAGTTCTCGCTGCGCCTGCGCAGCTATGCATAAGCGGCTTTGCGCCTGACGAGACGGCTCCCGCGGGAGCCGTTTTTTCATGGGCGAACAGAATTCAGATCAGGAGCACCTGCGCATCGTCCGGCAGCACCAGGCGGGCGCGCGGATCGAAGGCTTCGTTGCCGGTGAAGCGGTGGCAGTAGACCGGCGCATTCGCATGGTTGCGCGCCGGTTCGCTGGTCGGGTAGCGCGCCAGCAGGTGGTCGCCGTCGCGCACCGTGACCTCGGCGTGCGGCGAGCCGCTGCAGACGGACACGCCGAGCCTGCGGCTGAAGGCCCAGGCCAGCAGGCGGTGGTGCCAGGGCACGATCGGCGCAAGGGTCGCATGCACGTCGTGCAGCAGGCGCCGCACTTCGCCGATGGTCCAGGCGTCGGGCGCCAGGGTGGGGACCAGCACCAGGTTGGCGCGCAGGTCATTCGGGTTCTTGTTGATCGACAGGCTGCCGTCCCGCTGCGCGAAGCGGTCCTCGACCGGCACCAGGTAGAGCCCGTGCTCGCCGGGGCGCACCGGCAGCGCCTCGCCGCCGCCCTCGAGCCAGACCGCAAGGTCGTCGGTGCGTACGCCGGCCCGGGTGGCGCGCAATTGCATGGCCACGGCGGCGCGGCCGGCCAGGCTCTTCTGGACCGCCTTGGCCATCGGATAAAACAATTCCTTGTACGGCAGCAGGCGGCTGCGCGCGCCCTTGACCTCGACGGTCTGCACGCCGTCGGGCAGGGGTACGGTCGATTGGGCCTGTGCGCTTGCGGCGCACAGCGTCGTGGCGGCAAGGAGGGTCAACAGCGGGCGCATGCTGTTCGAT